>JAUZOH010000266.1 GCA_030706565.1 Bacteroidota bacterium
GGGAAGGTAGCAGGGAAGGAAGTAGCAGAACTGTATCTTAGTGCTCCCCGTACCGAAATACAAAAGCCAGAAGAGGAATTAAAGGGCTTTGCGAAGACAAAATTATTGAAACCTGGGGAAAGTCAGGAACTTACATTCAGTCTGGACAAACGTGCTTTGGCTTCTTTCTGGAGTGGCATAAGCGCCTGGGTAGCAGACAAGGGTTTGTATGAAGTAAGGGTTGGCGCATCATCCAAGGATATACGTTCCAAGGCAACCTTTACCCTTCCTGAACGCATCGTTGTTGAAAAGGTTCATAATGTTATTTATCCCAATATTGCATTGAAGGAACTTCATTATTAATAAAATTAATATTGAATATCGTTGTTGTGGATTTTTGGGAAACGATAAACATATTAAAACTTAATGTTTGATAGAATAAGAACCCTGAAGTAGCTGTTTACTTCAGGGTTCTTTTAAATTTGTCTGCAGGGAATATTCGTAAACTTGCTTTTTATTACTTTTATGGGTTTATGGATCAGTGAATTGGTTTGAAAATTCCGAATAAATTTGTTATTAAAAAAATACGTCCTTGAAAGATAAAAAAGTCCAATAAACCCTGGTCCAATTTAGAGAGAAATTCAACAGGATGAAAGATCAAATAAAAAAGTGGAAGAATATTTCGAAAATCGTAAATAAATAAAATAGAAATGAATAGATCTGATTTTTTTAAAACTCTTTTTGCCTTAATCTTATTGTTTGCTTTTTCTTTTCAAAATGCAAATTCTTCAACATTAAGGAAAGAAGCCGGGAAACAGGATACTTTGAGGGTATTCCTCATCGGTAATAGTTTTTCACAGAATGCAACATTATATCTGCCCGAACTTGCGAAAGAGGGTGGCCATTGTTTAATTCTCGGCCGGGCGGAAATCGGCGGTTGTCCCTTGGATAAACACTGGAGATTGGCTGAGCTGGCTGAAGCAAATCCCAATGATCCGGACGGTAAGCCTTATCATGGGAAATCGTTAAGGATGCTTTTATCCCAAGGGAAATGGGATATAGTTACCTTGCAACAGGCTTCGATTTTATCCGGTGATTATGGAACTTATTTCCCGTATATACAGAAGCTTTACGACTTTATAAAGTCCATTCAACCCAATGCCCGGATAGTTATTCATCAAACCTGGGCATATCGTAAGGATTCCAAGGATTTTACCAAAATCTCTAAAGATGCATCTGCAACAACAGCAAAGGAAATGTGGAAAAAATCAAGGGCTGCATATAAGGCTGCTGCTGCAAAACTGGGTGTGAAAATCATTCCGGTAGGGGATGCTTTTTGGGAGGTTAATTCAAGCAAGAAATGGGCTTTTCAAAAAGATATGAAATTTAATGAGCAGGATATGACTTATCCCAATCTGCCTGATCAGAAATATTCATTGCACAGGGGATATTACTGGGATAGCCACAAAAAAATAATTTTCGATACACATCATGCAAATGATGCCGGTTGTTATCTCGGAGCTTTGGTCTGGTATTCTTTCCTTTTTGGCGAATCTACAAAAAATTTGAAATTTGTTCCAGCCGGAGTTCCGGATGATTTCGCCGGTTATTTAAAGAAAGTGGCTGATGCTCAGGCAGAAAAGCATCGCAAATGAAGAAGTTACAGTATGAATTGAGGTATTTTAAATTTATTTTTTAATTTTTATGGGTTTCCCAAGGTAATTGAAGGGGAAGAGGAAAATTAGATATATAACATCATGAATCAAACTATCTTTGATTCATGATGTTATTAACAGACAATCAGGTTTTTAAATAGACCTTAAATTGAAAATCTCCTTCAACATTTTGGACTGTTTTAAAAAAGCCTCAGCAGTCTGCCTTTTATGGTTTCATTTTAAGAGATAAATTTATCGTTTCATTTTAATGATGGAGAAATAAAATCATTCTTCACATATAGCAGGGCAGGTCTATTAAATCTAAAAAAAAACAAATTCAATGAAGTTTGTTTAAGTCGTACAATATCAATGTTATAAATTGATTCTTGCTGTCCGGTTTCGAAAAGATTCTAGAATTCCAGTGGCTAATGGATGACTGATAGATTTTAAATTGTTGCAGATTATTTCAATTTTTTAAAAAGAATATTTTTATATTGTTGGATCAATTCAATAAAATGACTGACATAGACTTGTTACTATGGAATAAAGTAAAATCAGGTGATACTGAAGCTTATGAATTATTATTCAGGAAGTATTACCCGTCATTATGCCTGTTTGCCAAAAGGTATGTAAATGATATAGATACTGCCCGTGAAGTGATTCAGGATCTTTTCATTTATTTATGGGAACAACGCAAAGAACTTACAGTTCGTCAATCATTTAAGTCATACGTTTTCCGGGCAGCACAATATAACTGCATCAGAAGGAAAGAAAATGACCGGAAAACCGGGGTTCCTATGTATATACTGCCCGAGACGACCTATGAAGATGTTACTTTTTACAATAATTTAGAATATGCAGAATTGAAAGAAAAGATCATGGAATCCATTGATATGCTTCCAGAACAATGTCAAAAAGTTTTCAGGCTCAGCCGTTTCGAACAGCTTAAATATTCGGAAATTGCCCTTCAAATGGGCATTTCTGTCAAAACGGTTGAAACTCAAATAAGCAAAGCAATGAAAATCATTCAACAAAGCATTGAGGATTTTTTCATCTAACTCAATGTCTTATTAACCAAATACATAACATTTTTTTTAAAATAATCATACTTCCACATCAGGGTGTCCCCCCTTTTTTTGTTCTAACCTTTTGAAAACAATTTTATGAAAAAGTCAATTTTTGAACATACCTCTCTTGAGGCGATTATTCAATATCTCGACGGGTCTGCGGATGAAACAGTAAAACAATCTGTTGAACAATGGCTTAATGAGAATAGTAAAAATCGTGTCTATTTCGAAAAAATACAAGAAGCCTGGGCATCCATTGAAAACATCCCGGAATTCAATGATATGGTTGATAAAGACTGGATGAAAATTTTACGTCAGATCGAACAAAAAAAATCAACTGCTTCCGGAATATCTCCCCAAACGACGATTCATCAGCATTTTCAGTCTTGGTTAAAAATAGCTGCCGTTATTTCCCTTGTTATTATTGCGCTTGGAACTGGATATTTATTGAAACATAAATCCATACAAGTGGAAGGTAAGGAACCTGTTTCTTTTAATGAAGTAGACGTTCCTTACGGTCAGAAATCAACGCTGATCCTTTCCGACGGGAGTAAAATATGGCTTAATGCAGGGAGTAAGGTCCGGTTTCCTAACCATTTTACCGGGACGAAACGCGAAGTATGGTTCGAGGGGGAGGCTTTTTTCAAGGTTGCCAAAAATACTTCCCGGCCTTTTTTCGTGCATACCAGTGATATAAATATTAAAGTCTTTGGAACCTCCTTTAATGTAAAAGCCTATCGTGATGAAGGTGTAATCGAAACTACGCTGATTGAAGGATTAGTAAGTCTTACCGTCAATCACCCGGCAGGTAAAACCAGTAGGGAAGTATTCCTGCACCCTGACCACAAAGCTATATTTATTAAAGACAAAACCACATTCATATCGGAAGATATAAGGCATGATGTTCATGAACCCTTAAAAACAAGGCAAATCATGATTTCAAGTCCTGTAAATACTGAAACATCTGTGGCATGGAGAGAAGGTAAATTGATATTTGACAATGAATCCTTCGAAAACATTGCAAAACAACTTGAACGGCGTTATGACGTGAAAATTATTGTTGGAGATGAAAAAGTAAATCAGATCCATTATTCCGGTGTGCTTAAAAATATATCGGTTGAACAGGCTATAAAGGCCATAGCAATGACTACAGATTTGGCCTATACCATAAAAGACAATGAAATAATCATCGCAAGAAAATGAACCCTACAAAATTGAATGAAGACCTATAAGTATAACCAAAATAAACAGCCTATGGAGTAAATTAAAACAATTAAAAAAAAATCGGAAAATGCTGGAACATTTCCCGATTCGGAATTATCAGTTAAAATGTTTGTAATCTAATCGTTGGAAGCGGCAGATTACAACTTATTCTAACCATTTAATCACTTTAAAATTATGAAAAAAAATGCACTAAAAGATGCTTTTCCCCGAAAAAAAACCATTTTTAAATTATTATTGATTATGAGACTAACATTAATATTGACTATGATCAATATTATGTCGGCAACAGCGATTGGATTCTCACAAAACACGAAACTGACATTAAACCTAAGAAATGCAAGCTTAAAAGATGCATTTAATGAAATTGAGAGGCAATCATCATTTTCTATCCTATACAAAGCCGACGCAATAAATCAAGATAAAAAAGTAAATATTCATGCATCCCGTGCCACTATTGAAGAGGTGTTGAATACGTTATTCGTGGATAAAAAAATTCATTACAAAATTCTCGACAACTCGCTTATTGTTTTATTACCAGGCAATAACAACGAACAGCAACCTGTCGTAAAAGGGAAAATTACTGATTCTTCGACTGGCGAACCTCTTCCTGGTGTCACCATAGTAATTGATGGAACGGCCAAGGGGGTTACCTCCGATATAGACGGAAATTATTCCATTCAGGTTCCAAATACAAATTCCGTTCTGGTTTTTTCCTATGTCGGATATAAAGCAGAAAAAATTCAAATTTCCGGCAGGCCCGTCATTGATGTCAAAATGTCTGCTGGGGTTGAAAAGTTGGATGAAATTGTTGTCGTTGGCTATGGAACGGTAAAGAAAAAAGATCTGACGGGTGCTGTAAGCTCGGTGCAGGGCGATGCTCTTGCTGAACGAAAGACTACGCAGATTTCTCAGGCACTTCAGGGTGCAGTACCTGGTTTAATGGTTACCCGGAGTTCTAATGCCCCCGGATCGACTGCGACTTTAAGAATCCGAGGTATTACAACTATAGGGGAGAGTAGCCCCCTGATCATTATGGACGGTATTCCTGTTGATGACATCAATGGCATCAATCCCAATGATGTGGAAAATATTTCCGTATTGAAAGATGCTGCTTCTGCATCCATTTATGGTTCGAGGGCAGCTGCCGGTGTTATTCTGGTGACTACCAAAAGAGCTAAGGAAGGACAATTGGCTATGGATTACAATTATGAATACGGAGTGGAAAAACCTACCAGCCTGCCATCTTACGTTGGAGTAACTCGCTATATGCAAATGGTTAATGAATTACGGTGGAATGATAACGCCAACAACAGTAATCAGTATCCTACCTATACCAAGGATGTGATTGATAATTATGCCACCTTGAATGCAAATAATCCTGATCTCTACCCCAATACAGACTGGAAAAAATTAATTTTAAATGATTATGCGCCGCATCAGACTCATATCCTGA
>JAUZOH010000267.1 GCA_030706565.1 Bacteroidota bacterium
ATGCAACTGGGCCAGGTCGTCAGAATAACTACTTTTTATTTGTGAATATCCATTGGATAAAATTGAAAAACAAAGGAAAGACAAAACCAAATACCTACTTAAAAATTTCATATTGAAAATGTTATTATGTTATCAAAAAGAAAAAATATGCATTTATTTATTACCATGCTGAAAGCGGGGTAATATCCATAGAAAAATTATTTTCTGTACCCGACCATTGGGGGAGCATCAGTATGGCGACGGTTATTTTCCCGGCAGCAGCATTGGTTTTAGCCCACAATCTTTGTACCCCGAGGTTTTCTTTTTGCGGAGCTGCCTGTTGGGCAGAACCAGCAGTAAAGGAAGCGTCAGAAGGGGATAGTATTTTCAGGGTCATTTTTTGACCCTTAAGTGTGAGCACAGCCTGTTGAGAATTAACCAATACTATGGTGGCATCAGTAGTGATACCCCAGGATACTTCGCAAGCTTTGGAAAGCGTAAATTCATCCTGTACAAGTATGGCTTTACGGTTGTCTACCACTTTAAATCCACGTTGAGCTGAGCTTGCAAAGTCTTTATAGGCCGAAGTGAAATCAATAATGGCAAAAGGTTCAGCTACCCCTGTTGCATGCTTTATGAAATTTGAGGTAGCATAAACATTCTGATTTTTATTGCCCAATACCGGAACGTTATGACTGAAGGAATTCAGCCGGTAATAAGTCCAACGAAGGCTGGTTGCACTCATTCCAAAATAATCAGGAAGATTATAGTCATCCGATCCCAGGTCACGGACCCATCTCACGCCCAAAGCATCCATTTCGAAGTTCCCCAGATCAAGATGCCCATGATTTACCTGGTTATATCCGGCTTTGGCGCCAAGAAACAGAGCATTCGGATCATTCCAGGAACTCCGCGAAAAAAAGAGAGGAACTTTTCCGTCGAAATACCTGTCGAGATCACAATTTAAGGAAGAAGAAGTATTGGGTTGATACCAAATAATATGAAAAACGTTGGCGGTTCTGGTGTTCAACTGGTTTTCGATAAAATCAGAAATCTGGTTTTCATGATAAACCGACGAAAGCCACATGCAGGCATGAGGAGCGCTTAATTTTGAAAAATCTCCTACATCTGCATAATTGAGCATATAACCGGTAGGCCCGGATGCATATACCGGGAAGTATCCGGTTTCAGGCATTCCATCATATTTGGTCAGGTTAAAAGTACTATCCAAAGCAGTTTGTAAAGCCGACAGCCCATACGCAGTGTAATCGGTGGCATAATCCCAATAGCCGGGCCCCTCTTCCCAAACGCCATCCGGCCCATAACTTTTCAATGCATAAGGCAAACCCTGCAGGGCATTCGTCAATATATTGGAAGCATCAACGGGATTGGATTCCGCAACAGCCAGAGCCCCGATTAACAATCCACTATTGCATACCTGATTCCAATTAAAAGTCGAAGTTTTCCACCAGGCATTGGAGAGGTAAGCCTTTTTGCCTTCGGCAAGCCCTAACTTTAATAATCCGGATTTAATAGTTTCGCGGGTTTGCTGATCCATGTAATTATACAACCAGTCATATCCGATGGCCACGGCATGGGTCATTTCAGCAACGTCCAAAAAATGGGAAGGGTTCCAGTCGGCAAAAGCACAAACAGTTTTCATATTGTCAACTGCCCCCTTGTAACAACGGGGATCTCCTGTCCAACGATAGGCAAAAGCAAGATTATAGACCCTGCTCAGGCATTCCCTACTCTTGTCCAATAACCTGGGGCCAATCAATATATGTTGAATGGGTGCTTTGGTAAGATCTTTTTCTGCTTGAGCCAACACGTCATTCACATATTTTTTTAATCGAGTATCCGTTAAACTCAATGTTTTAAGTTCCTTTAAACGGGCATCGGTGAGCAACAACCGGGGATGATCGATCTGTAAGGTACTCAAGATCCCACTAAATGAAACTTTTTGAGGGGTATCATCATGTTTACAGGAAGAATTAAAAAAGACCAAAAAGATGACGGTGAAATATAACAAATGCCAATTTGAGATTTTTTTCATTTTTTTAGGTTAAGAATTTTAGGATAGTTTATTCTTTTCATTTAAAACAAGGTACAGGTATGATCTTAATTTTTCTAAAATTAACAGGAACAATTCTTGGTGAAAAGACTGTTCCCGATAAAAGCACAATATAACAAGCTATATTTCAATTATATGAAAGATTAGTTTTGAAAACTTTTTATAAAAATTTATCCGCTAAATATAACAAACGTTTTCAATCAAACTAATCGATATATCTTGCAATAAAGCTAAAAGAATCCCTTCAACCAATAAATGTTATTCCATCACAATATATTTATCTGCAATAATTTTCTGCTGTTCAGTGCGGTTACCGTTTCTAACCAGTGTGTTATTCGTGGATTTTATGTGCCGGCAGTCGTAGGCTTCAATTCCATAACCGTTATTAAAATGAATCAGGTTATTGACAATATCAACATTACTGGAGCCCCGGGACAAAAATTCCACCATTACTCCGCTTCTATCGTTGGCTTCAATAAAATTCCCGGATACAGCAACCTGATCACATTCATCAATCAAAATACCATAATAGGCGTTTCTGGCAATCTCACAGCTATCGATTTTCACCTGTTTACAATGATCCAATGAAATACCGCTGCCGAAGGGTGATGTATCCATCCTGCAGTTGTCCACCTTCACATTTGTACAGTGAGTTAACAGAAGATTATGCTCAAGCTTAGGGCCAGGAATCACATTTGAACCATTTTCGTCGAAGTTACAGCCAATAATGGAAACACCTTCAGTCCCACTGATAAAAACCCCGTTATAGGTACAATTTTGGACGGTAATATTTGTAAAATTGATGTTCTTCATCTGTGCCTCTCGGTTTGTAAGAAATACTATTCCCCCTCTATTACTGAGGCTTCTAAAAGACCTGCTGGAATTTGGGTCCGTCCCGGGATCAGGCTTCAAAGCTCCTTCAACAACCAAATCCCGGATAGTGACATCATGTAAATCATGATCCACATTGACAATTGCATCCCTTGCCCCCGAGGCCGGATCGAGAAAGAGCACAGTCTGAATCCCTTCGCCGGCTAAAGTAACTCCACTTGGAATTTTCAGGGTATTGGGCAGAGTATGAAGGCCGGCTTTTGCGATAACCCAGCGTCCCGTTCCGGCTGAGGCATCCAGGGCTTTTTGGATTGATTCCCCCGGGTTCACAATCACTGCATCAGAAGGAGCTTTCAAAGTGGCTGCAACCATGGCCCCTGTAGGATAGGCAACAGTGCCAGGTTTTGGAGTGCCACTATTTTGAATGCCCTTCCCCGAAGGAGCACGAAAGGCAGTAAGGACACTTCTGGTGGCCACAGGCCGGATGGAATCGGCCGCTATCTTTGTATAAGGCATTTCTATACCTTTTGAAGTATAATGCCTGTATACATATTCGTAATTATCGGAGAATTTTCTCGCACGTTCTGAAATAATCCCATAACAATGAGGATTTACTCCTGAAAGGAATTTTGCCGTATATTCAAACCCCAGAGCAATTCTATTGTCAGCAATTGAAAAAAGATCAACACCCTGCGTATAGGCCACCCGGGCAGCTCCCGCAAATTCGCCCAGGCCAAGTTGAACATGTCCCTGGTCACGGGTACTCTCCTGACATTGTCCGTTTGGATAAATATATTTGAAAATGCTGCCATTCCCGGAACCATACAAGAAATGACAAACCGCGTTGTTAAACATCTCGTGATTATCGGTAAAAATACCAATTGCCATAATAGAATGAATAATTGCCCCATCCCAATTGCCATTGGCCAACGGATAATAATACCTTAACAGGGGATAGTAAACAGTCATCAGCATATTGCTAAAATTTTCAATATCTGAGGGTTTCCAGCCCGAATTGGTATAACGAAGAATTTCAGCCGCATTGCATAAGACATGTCCGGTCCACCCGGCCAGCAGTTTGGCATCATTGTAATCAAAATCCCAGAGTACAGGCGACCAGGCATTAAGGATTTCTATCGCTTTTTTAGCATACGCCTTATTAGCGGTAATATACCAAAGAAGGGCACAGTTATATGCCAGGTTTGCACCTTTCGAGAGGTCATCCCCACCGATATTAGGTTTTCCATAAGGACCGCGTTGAACGTGAGCGTATGGCTTCACGGCAAAATCAAGATCTACAGAAGCCTTAAGACGGTCAAAGGCTGGTTTCCAGGGATTTTCTCCCGAAAGTACCTGTTTTTTCATGTAAACTAGGTCATCGGAAGTCTGGTCGATTCCAGGATGTACAAATTCCTGAGCGTAAACATATCCGGGCAACATAGTGCTTATGCCCAAAAACAACATCATTATAAAAAGATACTTATTCATTATTCAGTAGATTGGTTTTTATTAATTATTCTTTGCTTGCTTTAAATTTAAAGGATGAATCAGGTCACTTTTTCGGGTGTTCATGAAAATACAATAGAACAGGACCAACGACAAGATTTTGATTATCTTTTATTTCCACAGCTTTATGTACAAATATTTTCAGGATTTGATTTGAATTTCTGTTGGTTCAGGATTCCGGGTGAAAAATAAACATCAAAAATGGAAGAGTAAAATAAATTTACAGGAAGTTATATGAGGTTGAGAGAAAAAAATAAAAAAGCCATTGTGTCTTCAAAAAGCAAGACACAATGGCAATGAAATTCATTAAAGTGTATAACGCTTGATACTGATTGTCATACCTGCAGGACTGTTAGAAACAGAATTAACATAAATATAGGCTCTGTACTTACCATCAGCAGTTTCAACCCATGCTCCGGCCTGAGCTTTCATATTAATTGCATAATTAGGCGCAGTTGAGAGATCTAATTTCTGAAAATCCAGATCATCAATAAAAATACCGTATTGCAAACGGGCTAGTTGTTGATCTCTTAATCCCCATGCCTTTGAAATTTTTGTACTTCTGTTTACCCCTGAGGGAAGAGTAATTCCCGGAAGATATTGAGGATCGGCAGCTGGAGAAACCAGAGCATGTTCAAAGGAAATTCCGGTGATGGACCTGTAAAGATAAACGAGATCAATATTGCCTGCATGGGTGACGGCATCTGCAGCATTATAAACGGCCATGTCTGCAATGGAAATATAACAGGCGCCATTATCTTTCACCGGGATATCAAGAGACATATCCATTTTTGCAATTGAGTAAGGGCCCATAGAATACGATACAGTTTCGCCATTACTACCCTGAACCGTAAATTTAAAACTTACCGTTTTACCACGAGCCTCTTCCGGAATTTTATAATAATACCGTAAGGTTGCCGCACAGGTATCTTTGGTGAATGTTTCAACGGTTTTCGTACCGGTGGTAACAGAA
>JAUZOH010000268.1 GCA_030706565.1 Bacteroidota bacterium
CCGAAATTCTTTCTTTGTAAAAAATTATAAATCAATTATTTAATAAGCCGGCTTTGCTATGAGCCGGCTTATTTTTTTATGAACAATAAATGTATTATAAAAAAAGCGCCAGATTCAAAACCTGGCGCTTTTAAACAGAAATGTTATTTTATTTTTTTAAATATTCATTGACATACTTGGCTGTTTCTCTTCCTGAAGCCAAAGCCCTTACAACAAGGCTTGCTCCTGAAGCAGCATCACCTGCAGCAAATACTTTCTCTACTGAAGTCTGGTGTTTATCGGAAACCGAAATATTCCCACGCCGGTCATAAGCAAGCCCCAGTTCATCAGCTAAGCCTAAATGAACAGGATGTAAAAATCCCATTGCCAACAAAGCCAATTCAGCTTTTATTACCTTGTTTGAACCAGGAACTTCGATCATGCCCATCCTGCCGGTTTGAGGGTCTTTAGTCCATTCCACTTCAACGACTTCAACGCCTGAAAGCTTACCATTTTCGGCAATGAACCGCTTGGTATTCAGGCTCCACTTACGGGTACAACCTTCTTCATGTGAAGAAGAAGTCTTTAGAATAAAAGGATAATATGGCCAGGGATTGTCAACAGTCCTCGACAGAGGAGGTTTCGGCATAATTTCAATCTGTGTAAGAGATTTTGCGCCCTGGCGGGTAGAAGTACCTATACAATCAGAACCGGTATCACCGCCACCAATGACCAATACGTTTTTATTCTTTGCAGAAATCAGACTTTCTTCAGGAATATGAACTCCCCGTAAAATTGCATTCTGCTGGCAAAGAAAATCAAGAGCAAAATGTACCCCTTCAATTTCCCTGCCTTCCACCTGAAGGTCGCGGGGTTCCATTGCTCCAATCGCCAGACAGACGGCATCATAAGAATC
This sequence comes from Bacteroidota bacterium, assembly GCA_030706565.1. Classification (NCBI taxonomy): domain Bacteria; kingdom Pseudomonadati; phylum Bacteroidota; species Bacteroidota bacterium. The sequence goes on from JAUZOH010000268.1 coordinate 896, forward strand.
AAGTAATTCCTGTGCTGTAATATCCCTGCCAACGTATACATTGGTTTTAATTTCAAGCCCTTCAGCCTTTAATATATCAAGCCTTCGGTCGATAATATATTTGTTCAGTTTAAAATCAGGAATACCGTAACGAAGTAATCCCCCAACAGCATCCGACTTTTCAAACAAAGTCACCGTATGGCCTGCTTTATTAAGCTGATCGGCACAGGCCAGGCCTGAAGGCCCGGAACCAATGACAGCCACCTTTTTACCAGTTCTAAACTTGGGAGGATTAGGTTTGATAAAACCTTCAGCAAAAGCCCGCTCAATTACAGCAGCTTCATTTTCACGAATAGTAACCGACTCGTTGCTTAATGAAAGCACACAGGATTTTTCACATAAAGCAGGACAAATCCTGCCGGTAAATTCAGGAAAATTATTAGTACGCTGCAATACTTCTGCTGCAGCTTTCCAATTCCCTTTGTACACCAAATCCTGCCATTCGGGCATGACATTGCCCAACGGGCAAGCCCAATGGCAAAAAGGCACCCCGCATTCCATACAACGAGAGGCTTGTAATACACGGTCTTCAGTATCTAATGTTTGCTCAACCTCGGTGAAATCAAGTTTACGTTCATCGACCGGACGATTTCCTGCTTCTTTCCGGTGAATGGTCAAAAAACCTTTTGGATTTCCCATATAATTAATGACTATTTATATTCAATTAAAAATTAAAAACTTATGAACCCTGAAATAAAGTTAAAAATCAACCCTGCTTTATTCGTGGTTTACAATAGCTTCTTCGGAAGCCTCAAGTTGTTTCTGGATGGAAGCCAGTTTTTCTTCCTGCATCACCTTCTTATATTCATAAGGCATTACCTTAATGAACTGTGAAAGATAACTGTTCCAGTTTTCAAGAATACGCCATGCTTTATCACTCTTGGTATGATAAAAATGCTGAGTGATAAGGTCCTTCAGCTCTTTGATATCAGAGGGTTCTTCAACCAATGAAAGTTCAACCAATCCCATATTGCAGAAATAATCGAAATTTCCGGCTTCATTCAATACATAAGCAATTCCACCGCTCATACCGGCAGCAAAATTACGGCCTGTACGACCCAGAACAACCACACGGCCTCCGGTCATATATTCGCAACAGTGATCGCCGGCACCTTCAACAACAGCTTTCACACCGCTATTGCGGACACAAAAACGTTCACCGGCTACACCGGAAATATAAACCTCGCCGGAGGTTGCACCATAAAGAACTGTATTACCAATAATTATATTCTCATCAGGCTTGAAAGTAGATCCGACAGGAGGAACGACAATAATTTTACCCCCGGATAAACCTTTACCCAAATAGTCATTTGCATCGCCTTCCAACCTGAATGTTTCTCCTTTTACCAGGAAAGCACCAAAACTCTGTCCGGCTGAACCGATAAATTTGAAATTAATGGTGTCGTCAGGCAATCCATCAGCGCCATAACGTTTGGTGATTTCACCCGAAAGCATGGCTCCCACAGAACGGTCGGTATTTTTAATTTTATGAATTAACTGAACATTCTCTTTGCCTTCCAAGGCTGGCCTTGCAATTTCAATTAACTCCCTGTCGAGTACAGCATCAATCTTGTGATTTTGAGGAGTCGTAAAGCGGGTGTCATTAGTTTTTGACTCTTTGGGAACATATAAAACTTTTGACAGATCAAGTTTACGGGCTTTCCAATGTAAATCAAGATCAGGTTTCACGGATAATAAATCTGCCCGGCCGATCACATCATCAAGTTTAGTGTATCCCAGTTCTGCCAAATGTTCTCTGACTTCCTCAGCCAGGAATGTAAAGAAATTAACCAGATAATCGGCTTTACCTCTGAAGCGCTTGCGCAGTTCTTCATTTTGTGTAGCCACACCAACAGGACATGTATTCATGTGGCACTTACGCATCATCACACAACCCATAACGATGAGCGCAGAAGTTGCAAAACCAAATTCTTCGGCACCCAACAAAGCAGCAATAATAATGTCACGGCCTGTCTTGAGCTGGCCATCTGTTTGAAGCCTTACCTTACCCCTGAGGTTGTTTAATACTAATGTTTGTTGTACATCAGCAATACCCAGTTCGGTAGGCAGGCCGGCATATTTAACAGAGCTGGCAGGACTTGCCCCTGTGCCACCTTCAGCTCCACTAATTAAAATCATATCTGCAGATGCTTTTGCCACACCGGCAGCAATTGTTCCCACTCCAACCTCAGAAACCAGCTTAACACTGATTCTCGCTCTGGGATTGACATTCTTCAAATCAAAAATCAACTGGGCCAAATCCTCGATAGAATAAATATCGTGATGTGGAGGAGGAGAAATCAGTGTAATTCCGGGAGTTGAATAACGGGTTTTGGCAATGATCTTATCTACCTTGTGACCCGGTAACTGGCCTCCTTCACCCGGTTTAGCACCCTGGGCAATCTTGATTTGGATTTCATCAGCATTTACAAGATATTCGGTGGTAACGCCAAAACGGCCTGAAGCAACCTGCTTAATAGCACTACGGGTACTTGTACCATCGGGTAATGGGATATACCTTGCAGGATCTTCGCCACCTTCACCGGTATTGCTCTTACCGCCTATACGGTTCATCGCAATAGCCATAGCCTCGTGGGCCTCCTTGCTGATTGAGCCGTATGACATAGCACCGGTCACAAAACGTTTCATGATTTCTGAAGCAGGCTCAACTTTAGAAATATCAACAGGATTCTTTTTCAACTCGAAAAAGTCACGGATAAACATAGGACCGTTCTTCTTCTCGTCAATTAAATTAGAATATTCCTTGAATTTCTTATAATCGTTTGTCCGGGTTGACCATTGCAAAAGCGAAATAGTCTCCGGGTTCCAGGCGTGCCTTTCTCCGTTTTTACGGTATGCATAAATTCCTTTACTTTCAAGCAAAAACTCCTGATTGGTTTCTTCAAAAGCTTGTTGATGGGGAATCATAGCTTCGCGGGCAATTTCTTCCAGGCCAATACCGCCAATTCTGGAAGTTGTTCCGGTAAAGTACTTGTCCACCATTTTTTGATCCAGCCCAATAGCTTCGAATATCTGGGAAGCACGGTAACTGCGAAGAGTAGATATACCCATTTTGGACAGAATCTTCAAAAGTCCTTTCTGGATAGCTTTTATATAATTTTCCTGGGCTTTTTGATAATCAATCTGAATAGCTTTCTGTTTCACCAAATCGTCGAGGATAGCAAAAGCCATGTAAGGATTAACCATGCTGGCGCCAAATCCAAACAGCAAAGCAAAATGCATTACTTCCCGGGGTTCAGCCGTCTCAACAACAATATCAATCTGCATCCGTTTACGGTGATCAATCAGGTAATGATGTACAGCAGACACGGCAAGCAGAGAAGGTATTGGAGCTAAATCCTTATTAATGCCACGGTCTGAAAGAATAATATAATTCTTTCCGCTGTCCACAGCAGCTTCAGCTTGATGACAGATATCAGCAATTGCTTCCTTTAAACCTGCTTCACCCTTACTAACAGAAAACAGCATCGGAATGACTTCTGTGGAAAAACCTTTATATTTAAGGTTTTTAATAGTCTCAAACTGTTTATTGGTAATAACAGGATTTTTAGATTTAATCGTCTTACAATAATCCGGTTTCTGGTCAAGCAGATTTTGTTGCAGTGAACCAATAAATCCGGTAAGGGTCATAACCAATTCTTCACGGATAGGATCAATGGGAGGATTGGTGACCTGAGCAAAGAGCTGACGGAAATATGTAAACAGCCGTTGTGGAAATGTGGAAAGTACAGCCAATGGAGTATCATTTCCCATTGAACCGGTAGGTTCAACCCCGTTAATGGCCATATTTACAATATTAAACTGAACGTCTTCCTTGCTATATCCAAAAGTTTGAAGGTACTTATTATAATTTCCGCCCAAATCAACTGGAACATCATGGCCAATCATGATTTTCTCAATGTTCACCCTGTTCTCGCTTAACCATTTGGCATAAGGATTTCTCTGGGCCAGATCGGCTTTGATTTCCGGATCATACAAAACCCTACCCTCTTTGGTATCAACCATAAGAATTTTCCCTGGACGCAGACGGCCTTTTTCCTTGATCTGTTCAGCAGGGAAAGATTGCACGCCGATTTCGGAAGCCATAACGAACAAATCACCTTTGGTTATGACATAACGCGAAGGCCTCAGTCCGTTACGGTCAAGCAGTCCGCCTACATATCGTCCGTCGGAGAAAATAAGGGCTGCAGGGCCATCCCAGGGTTCCATAAAGGTGGAATGGTATTCGTAAAAAGCCTTTAAATCATCAGAGATAGGATTCTTATCGTTCCATGATTCGGGAACCAGCATGGATAAGGCATGTGGCAAAGGGATTCCGGCCAATACCAGGAATTCCAGAACATTGTCAAGCGAAGCCGAATCACTTTTTTCAG
>JAUZOH010000269.1 GCA_030706565.1 Bacteroidota bacterium
ACTGATTGCCCTGATTAAAGCAAATGGGGATTGGCAACCGGCCTGAAAATTGGCTATTCAATAATTATGTTTGGCTAAAGCCAAAAAAAATATACTTCCTTTGTCCGTTGGCTGTAACCAAGGGCAATGAAATCTGATATCCTTGAGCTTTTGAATTTATTCAAAGTCGTGCACTTTAGCCAAATCATTCAGCATCATTCAGTTTTTAAAAATACATTTGGGCTAAAGCCCAATAAATATCTAAATTTCTGCCCTTCTTCTAAAGCTGAAGGCAATTCATTGCTCATGGCAATGAAACATGCCAAAACATTTTATATGACAAATCTTGAATTGCCGTTGGCTTTAGCCAACGGAAGGAAAGATCAAGCTGTTTATTGGGCTTTAGCCCAAATATACAGATCTTTCAGGCTTGATTGGCCAACACCGGACTAAATATATTTTGAATGTTCTCCCCTTTTTGCAGGTGATAAGCCTGTATTCCTGCTTTTTTGGCTCCTTCCACATTGGACAGGTTATCATCAATGAATAAAGTTTCTGAAGCTTTTAGTTTGCTGTCGTTAAGCACGAATTCAAATATCTTTTGATCAGGTTTGCGCATTCCTACTTCATTTGAATAATAAGTTTTTTCAAACAGACCTTCAAAATGGTCCATCCCGTACTGTTGTTTCAGGAACCTGAAATAATAGTCCAGGTGTATCTGATTGGTGTTGCTGAGCAGGAAAGTACGATATTGTTTGCTGAGTTGCTGGATAAGTTTCCTATTCTCCTGAGGGAAATCGAGTAACATGGCATTCCAGGCCTGATCAATTTGCTCGTCAGACAGGTTAACTGAAAAGTATCTTCTAAGTTCATTTCTGAAGGTTTCTGGTGAAATCAATCCCTTGTCCAGTTTATTAAATAGTTCGGTTTGCTGTAATTGGGTATACATATTGTTAAAGTCTGTAAATCCAAAATTTACAAAAGCTTGAGTAGTCAGATTTACATTCAGGTTGATCACCACTCCGCCCAAATCGAAAATAATATTCTTAATATTGTCTAATTTTAACATAAAAAAGTTTCAAGAGTTTTGAAAATTCAAATGTAAGTAGTAATATTGCAGTCCCAAAAAATAACAGTCTTATATTTTGAACAGGCTGCAAAGTTATTCAAAATTTTAATAAGAAGATGTTTTTTGGGCCCATAGCTCAGCTGGTTAGAGCATCTGACTCATAATCAGAGGGTCCCTGGTTCGAGCCCAGGTGGGCCCACAAAAATCCGGATGAAAATCCGGATTTTTTTTACCTGTATTTTTGATCCTTTCCCAAAATCCGGATCAGTCGCTATTTCCGTTTTCCCTGAATATTTAAACATTTTATAAAGAATTATTAATCTTTTCGCCATAATTGGCCATTTACATTTGATTCATTGATTATTATTTGCCGAATACATTTAAATTTGAATGATTTCTAAAATGGATGGGAAGGCTTTCGGTTTATTAGTTGTTTTAGTTAACAGGTAAGACAGCTAAAATGCTTCGGAAAGGAATTTTTTATCCACGAAATTGCCTGATTGTAAATTGCTTTAGCTAAAAATAAAATTCAACTAAAATGAAAAAATATTTCTATAGAATATTCCTGCTGATTTGCTTATGTGGCAATGTGGCCGCCTCTAATTTGAAGAGTATCCGGGATTTTGGGGTTAAACCTGCTAACAGCCCTTCGTTGAATAAAATGAACTTGCAGAAAGCTATTGACTGGGCGTCAGAAAGGGGGGCTGCCTTATTGGTCGATCCTACCGATGAGCCGTATCCTGTAGATGGTGGAATCATTTTGAAAAAGAATGTGTCGCTGATTGGGGTTAACGGTCCAACTCCCCGTGGAACTTCTCATCCTACAAAGAAACAACCTGTTGGAAGTGTATTTAAAATTACAGACAGGAAAAATATTTTTATTACTGTTGAATCCAGTACGCAAATTAAAGGAATTCAATTCTGGTACCCTGAACAAACCGTGAACGATCCAAATGCGATTATACCTTACCCGGCAACCATACAAGTTTCGAAAACAAGCATGGCACAAGGAGTGTATTTGTCCTGTCTGACTTTTTACGGGGAATATTTGGCCATGGATTTTAGTGCCTCATCTCAATTCCCTTGCGAATTGATGACTTTTGAACATTGTTACGGATATCCTTTAAGCGGGGAATTTATCCGGATAAACTATTGTTATGATATCCCCCGTATTCTTCATTGTCATGTTAATCCTGCTGTTCAACGATTTATAAAGGGACAATACAGCAGGGCTGTTGTCGATGCTGTGGTAGCCAGGAAAACTTTTGCTTATTCTATTAATCATACCGATAATGCTCAAATTATGGATCTTTTTACTTTTGGCACTTATGGCGGTATTTTATTAGGTGGGGAAACATACGGGCAATTGACAAATTTCAATTTTGATTGTGTCTCTGTTGGAATTCACAAAATGGGAAACAACACCAAAAACAGGAACTGGCAAATTGCTCAAGGTTCTATTATTGCCAATTGTGGAGAAAAAGTGGAAAACATTCATCCCATTATTATTGAAGGTGAAGGACATACGTCCTTATGCAATGTGGAGGCCTTTTCGGGTGGCAACGGAGCTTTGACCACTGTCCCGGAAAATCAATCAGGGGATTTCATGTGGATTAAAGGCAATAAAAAACTTACTGTTACTATTTTTGGTAGCCGGATGAGAAATTATATTTCTGAATTGCCTTTGACAATTGATAATAAAAATGCAATGGTTCAGGCTGTCGCCTGCATTGATAAAAATGAAAATTTGTACAACTTTTCAGTAAAACCTTAATCAATTTTTATTAAAAAATCATAATGGGAATAAATCAAATGTATAATTTAAAAATGAAAGCAATAATTACCCGTATTATCGGGATTTTATTTTTGGTTTTAGGCTGTTCTTTTACCAAGATTGATCAAAAAGAACCGGTAGATTATGTAAATCCTTACATGGGGAATATCAGTCATTTACTGGTGCCGACCTATCCGACCATTCATTTGCCCAACAGCATTTTGCGGGTATATCCCGAGCGGGCCGATTTTACAGGAACCCATTTAAGAGGATTGCCTTTGATTGTTACCAGCCACCGTGGACGTTCGGCATTTAATCTTAGCCCTTTTCAGGGTGATCAACAGGATATTAAACCTGTAATAAAATACAGTTATGATCAGGAGGTGATTAAACCGTATTTTTATTCGGTATATCTCGATGAACAGGAAACCGAAGTTAGGTTTGCCCCTTCACATCAATCTGCTCTTTATGAGATTAAATTTGGAAAAGCTAAGTCCAGGTATTTAATTCTTAATTCTGAGACGGGTAAATTCAACTGGGACGGGAAAGCATTAACAGGCCATCAGGTAATAGATAATGGTACCTCAGTTTATATTTATCTTGAAACTGAGGAAAAACCGGCAAATATTTATGTTTTGAAAAATGGCAAACTGGTTGACATACCGGCATCCGGAGCGGAGAATAAATGTGTGGTTTTGAAATTTGATGATGGGAATACTCTTATTCATGTCCGTTACGGAATTTCTTTCATTGATGCAGATCAGGCGAGTAAAAATCTGAAACGGGAGATTACAAATTACGATGTGAAATCGTTGACAATTGAAGGACGCAGAATCTGGAACGAATCCCTTGGAAAGATTAAGGTAGAGGGTGGAGGTGAAAATGACAAAGTCGTTTTCTATACTTCGCTTTATCGAACGTTTGAACGCCCGGTCTGTATCTCGGAAGGAAGCCGCTATTATAGCGCTTTTGACGGAAAAGTTCATAACGACAATGGGGTTCCGTTTTACACCGATGACTGGATCTGGGATACATACAGGGCTGCCCATCCATTGCGCATTCTTATCGATCCAAAGAAAGAAGGGAATATTCTGCATTCTTATGTGGACATGGCTCAGCAGATGGGAAATTTCTGGATGCCTACATTTCCCGAAATTACTGGTGATAGCCGGCGGATGAATTCCAATCATGGGGTGGCGGCTGTGTTGGATGCCTACGTGAAAGGGGTTGAGGGTTTCGATGTTAATAATGCATACAATGCCTGCAAAAAGGCCATTGTCGAGAAAACCTTATCTCCCTGGTCGGGCGCTCCTGCCGGGGCTTTAGACAGATTTTATCAGAAACATGGCTATATCCCGGCTTTACATGAAAATGAAAAAGAAACTATTCCTGAAGTAACCTCTGAAAAACGACAAGCTGTTGCAGTGACCCTGGGTACATCTTTTGATGAATGGTGTTTGTCTCAGATAGCAAGAAAACTAGGGAAAACAGATGATTATCAGCTATTTCTAAAACATTCTTATAATTACCGTAATTTGTTTAACCCGCAAACACATTTCTTTCATCCCAAAGATAGCAGTGGTGAATTTATCCAACCTTTTAATTATGTTTTTTCAGGAGGGAGAGGTGCTCGCGATTACTATGATGAAAATAATGGCTGGACCTACCGCTGGGATGTGCAGCATAATGTTGCGGATTTGATTCGTTTAATGGGGGGAAGGCATAATTTTATTAAAAATCTTGATTCTTTATTTTCTGCTCCCCTTGGCAGGTCGAAATACGATTTTTACTACCAGTTCCCGGATCAAACAGGGAATGTGGGGCAATTTACCATGGCTAATGAACCTTCACTGCATATTCCTTATTTATATAATTATGCGGGAGAACCTTGGAAGACCCAGAAGTTAATCCGCAGCCTGTTGTCCGAATGGTTCCGTAACGATCTGATGGGAGTTCCTGGCGATGAAGATGGGGGTGGAATGTCTGCGTTTGTAGTGTTTTCGAAGATGGGTTTCTATCCGGTTACTCCGGGATCAGGCACGTATAATATTGGAAGTCCGGCATTCGAGAATACGGTAATTCACTTAGGTAATGGCAAAGAATTCAGGATCATTGCTAGAAATTGTTCTCAACAGAATAAATATATCCAATCGGCCAAATTAAACGGGAAAGAATGGAACAAACCCTGGTTCTCCCACGATGACATCAGGGATGGTGGAGTCCTGGAGCTAATTATGGGCGATAAAGCTAATAAATCTTGGGGTAGCTCTCCTGAAGATGTTCCTCCCTCTGCAGAAATAATGAAATAAGTCGAAAAATTAGTGCTCGAATTTGAATATCACCTTTTCAACCAAAGGAATAATTATTGTTAACCTTTAAAAGACCAATTTCTATAAAATGAAAAAGAATCTTGCTTGCTTTTTGATATTAACTCTGTCTTTATATTCTTATGCAGGAGGAGTTAAAAAAGTTAAGTATCCTTATCA
>JAUZOH010000270.1 GCA_030706565.1 Bacteroidota bacterium
GGATGATTTCACCTTCTCCAGCCCAGTGGCATTCAGATTAAGATTCGATAACAGCTTAGTTACTTCAGGAAAATTACCAGTATTTTTTTTAGGCAACTCATTATTGGCAGCAAATACAGTGCAACTCAAACCCGCCATAAGGCAAGTCATAAATAATGCCACAAATAAATACTTTTTATAATGATCAGGTTTCATAGGTCATTCAATATTTCTTAACACTTTCTACCATTCATTTAAAGGCTTGTAAAACTTTTTGGCTTCAGGATTTTCCATGTTGACGGGATGAATTTCCACGACAATCTGCTCATTTTTCACATTATTAAGAGCTATTGCCAATTTTCTGATTCCCTCATTCCTGTTGTTTTCTTTAGGTTGAGGTGAAGACTGAAGCGGAACAGGATCCATGATGGTAAATCTTGCTTTTGCAGGTGATTTTATTTCTGCAACAATCTTTTCGGAATCCAATGTAAGGGTAGCGCTCTTCCCATTGCCAGATAAGTTTACTTGTGCCCGGGTATGCAGGAACCAATACAATTTAGCTGGTTTATCAGCTTTTATTTCATCCCGGACAACGACTGTATTTCCTCCGGCAAGAGCAATTCCGCGCTGCACAGATTTTGCAGTGGATGAATAGGCTGGGGTAAGGTCGGCAATAGCCAAAGCAGTATTCCCATTTTCTTTAAATTCAGTAATCTTCGTGGAAGCAAGTGGATCCTGATCGGCATCTTTGCCCGGATTTAGAACAAGCGTATTATGCCCTTCAGCGCGCATCCTGTAATAATTCCAGCGTTGGCCATTGGCGCCTGTAGTAAAGTAACCAGGCATATTATAATTATCAGCACCAAGGTCTACTACAAACCTTTTACCATAAGCATCAAGGATAAAACTGCCCAGGTCCAGGTGACTGTGATTGGCTTTGTTATCGCCAGCCTTGAATCCGACGAACCATGCATTTTTATCATTCCAACTACCACGCATGGTTGCCACTTCAGCTTTTTGGAAATAGGCAGAAAGAGGTATTTCGGAAGCTTTCTGTTTAATAAGTTCTGCAGGGTACCACAAGAGATCAAAGGCATCAGCTGATTCCACCAGTTGCTTCTGGTATTGAGCAGCAGCAGGTTGATGAAATTTATTAGCCATCCAGAAAAGCTGAGAACCTCCCGTAGGTCCATCACCGCCATCGGCATAATTAAATGAACGGTTAAATGGCCCAGTCAGGTAAATCGGGAAAAGCGCGGTCTTTGAAAAACCGTCGATTTTGCTTAGCCCGAAATCCGTGCCAAGAGCAGATTCCAGTCCGGAGAGTATGGCAACATTATACCGGGTAGCATATCCCCAGTAACCAGGACCCTCATTCCAGGCGCCATCAGGCCCGAAATGAACCATTGCGTAAGGGATATTGTGAATCACCTGACGCAAAATATATTCAGCAAGTTTTGGCTCATTATCAGCAATTGCAATTGCTCCTGCACCAATACCGCCATTACATACCAGATTCCAGTTATGGGGCACCCTGATCCACCAGCTGTTTCCATTGATAGCTCTGTCGTCGTATGCCATTAAAGCTCTGCATAAACCTTTTTCTATAATCGCACTTTTGATGATATTACGCTGGTCTACATTCCAGTATTGATATAACCAGTCATAACCAAGAGCAAAAGCATACGTCATTTCGCCCACATCCAGAAAATGCTTCGGATTCCAGTCCGGAAATTTAGAAGCAGCTTCCAACTCTTTCCAGGCCCTTTCAGCATATTTAACATCGCCATTCAACTGGTAAAGAAGCCCAAGAGTTGAAATTCGGTCTAAGACCCTTCGGCTGGTATTCAAAAGCCGCAGGCCATCAGGTATAACATAAATACTTGGTGATTCTCCAAGGATTCTGTCCCCTTTTTTTAAAATCTGTCCATACCAGGATTTCAGAGTTTCATCAGTAGTAATTTGTTTTTTTAGTTCAGAGAAATCAGCACTTGTAGCATTTAAACGGGGATGCCCTTTTCTGAGTGTGGACAGAAGGTTATCAGGTAAAACCATACTGGGAACAGCCGGTTCCTGAGAAAGTGCTACCGAAAACAAAATTATTGATAGTATTCCCGTGAATAATATTTTCATTTTTTATTCCTTAATATTTTTAGTTTAAGATTTCAGGAAACAAAAGATTTTGAAAAAATAAAACCTCCAGGTTCTATAGAACATAGAGGTTTTATATTAAAACCTATCTAATTGGCTTTTGTAAAAGTAACCGATTGGCCACCTTTTAAATCATGTTTGTTAAATTCAAGTTTGATGCGTGTGACGCCATTGGGCCAGTATCTTTTCAGGGAATGGTCAGTAATTTCGATCAGTTCTATCTTGGGAGTTACAATTTTCGCATCGTAGGTCATATTCATAGTGAAACCGTCACCGGAAAATTTCAATAATCCTGGCTTAACCTGGGTAACTTTACAATAGGTCATTATATTTGAACTTGTTGGGGCATTTGCCACAGTTTTCAATTCATATTTATCGGTGATCACAAAACTTTTTCCCCTGTTCAGGGTATAGCTGCGTACCCAACTTTTAACCATAGCAGATTCAGGATAGGCTCCGGCAATTTCTGTTGAAAAAGTTGCAGACTTTTTATTTGCGCTAAAAGTTGAATTTTTGGCTTTGAACTTTTCCCCGTCTTTCTGGTCAACTCCATTGATGACGGGCAGATTATGGTAACCCGACTGCATGGTCCAAATTTCATAACGCCTGGAACTAAAAGTTTTTGCAACATATTCCTCGCGACCCACATCGATCAGGCAGGGTTTACCGTCATAATACATAATGCACGAACCGATATCATTATGGTTGTGGCTTTCAGCGTTGAAACCACCCTTTGCGCCAAAGAAAAATCCCTTAAAGCTTCCTTCCCGGTCACGGGCTCCGGCAACTTCAGTATCTGGCAGCCAAAAATCAGGCACAAGCGCTTCTTTGGCTTCAGCCCCCCGGATTTCGTTTATAAGTCCAAGATTTTTAATCTGGTCTCCGATTTTACCACCCATAGCCTCCTCGCCCCAGTGGTCTATTTGGGCTAAATAAGCACCAAACTGTTGCATTTGCTGATCCTTAATAGCCTTTCCATATCTATAAACTATGGACGGACTACCACCCGTGGTAGCATCTGCATCAGCAAAATTTAAAAAATAGGGAGCATGGATATTTGCCTTATAGAAGTATTTCCCAATATTTTGGACCAAAGGATCATTAAACACATCAAATTTACCACCGGTAACATTTTTAAGAGTCTCCAGGCTCTCATAAAGCAGGGCCCCTGCGGCACCCCAGTAGGATGGACCTTCATCACAACCACCATCATCCGAGTATCCGTTTAAAAATTTATCGAGAGAATTTATGATTTTCTCAACTTCTGCAGTTTTTTTGACAGGATCATTTTCAATCAGGAGATAACTGGTAAGCATATTGTAGTTGATCCAGGGGTTCCAATTATTTGGCCTTCCGCCTTTAAAGCCCATATATCCAAAATCGTCCCTTTCAAAATAGGGTTTTAATGCTTTATTGAAAATTTCCTGTTTCAACCGTTTAGAAATCAAGGGATGAATTTTATCAAACTCTTTGTGAAATAAAAAATAAGTCCATGACAAGTTTGAAGTAATCTCACCAACGCCAAGGTCGACAATAGGTTCGTTGACATCGGGCAGACCGGCTCTTGCTTTCTGTGCGCCCAGATGAGCGGACCATCCCCACCATGTTTGTTCACTGAAATACCATACTGCATTGACAATCTGATCCATAAAACGGCCCTTGCCTTCCACGAGTTCGCCCATCACAAGTGAAATCAGTGCATTGCTGCAAGCTGAATAAGCCTCCTGATGACGGTTACCCGAACGTATGAACTCAAGATAATCCGTAGCTTTTACAACAGGCCAATTGTAACTAAGATAATTCTCAGCCCTTGTAATATATTCCTGTCTGATATTGGCAGGCAAGCCCTCCCAGAATTGCCTGTTGTTATATCCCGGTAATTTATTCCAGGAATTATCGGTAATCAGCACTTTTTCCAGGTCAATGGCTTTAGCTTCTTTTGCCAGTATGTTCCTTTCCCGGGGTTTCAATTCGGCTTTGGCAGTATTGGTCCCCCATATTATTAATGCAGAAAGACAAGCAATTAACAGAGATTTTAAATTTTTAGCTTTTGTTTTAGTTTTTGTTTTCATATCTATATAGTTAATTAAAAGGTTGCATGAATCTGTCAGCTAACGGACTCTGCTATGAAAAAATTCATAATATTATATTTTCATCCCTATTTTTATCCCTACAGGGACAACATATTGGTTGTAAAAGAAATATTCCATTGCCTTTAAGTGCCGTCAGGTACGATATAATGAACATCAATTGACGAAATATAGACCGGTCATTGTCTATTTCGTCCCTGACGGGACTTTTATCAGAGACCTATTATCTTTTCTACCAATATTAAGTCCCTGACGGGACTATAAAAACCTTCAACTTATTTTATACGAATATAATTTATATTCAAAGGTCGTATGGAATACCCATGTATTATATTACCACCGTTGATACGTCATTTGACAGATCATCAGTGTTTTTTTATTTCCGGAATCATGGTCATTTCATATATGTTTTGTTTTTTATTAAAGAATTATTCCGGAGAAGATAATCTCACTTTTATCATACCTTTTCCATCAGCAAAGACATAAGCAGGAATTCTGATTTCAACGCGTTTAAGGCCGGGGATTCTTCTGTCGAGTGCCATTGGTGGGGGATCCATCATGATTGTTGAAACACTGACATCAGCAGGTGAAAGAATTTTAAGATTCAATTCCTTACCATCTTGTTTGAGGATTGCCCCGTCAGAAACAGGAATCACCTCTGCGGTAGTCATGATAGCCCAAGTTACTAATTTTGTAGAATCTTCAAGTATCAATTGATCTTCAACAGTAATCGAATGATCCGTATCTTTTATAAACCTCCTGTTTTCACTTTTCAGATGGCCCTTAAAAACTTCAGTTAGATTAACAGTTGCTTCCGGCGTATTCCCAGTCTTAAAATCAACAATTGGAGCAAATCCATTAACATTAAACCTTGAATTGTCAACCGTAAGTGTACTGTGTCCGAAATTTCCTTTGGTCAAAAGGGACCAACGCTGACAATCCTGGCACATCCCCCAGAGGTCAAAACCAGTCCTCTCCAATTTGTCATAATCCTGTGTTCCGGGATCAAGCACCCAGCGTACCCCATTAAGTTCAAAGACAAAACTTCCCGCATCCATATTACCA
>JAUZOH010000271.1 GCA_030706565.1 Bacteroidota bacterium
TGGCGTCATCGCCGCAATAACATCTTTGATTTTATCCTTTCCCAGTTGCGGGGCTTTACCCCCTGACTGGCCAAACAGTTGCATGGTAAATAACGATACAACTATAAAAAAACTGATTCTTTTCATTTTGGAATGTTAAAATTAAACTTTAGAATATAGATTTACAAGTAATTACATTTTTCAAATAAAACAGCCTGCTGGATTTTAATCCGGTAAGGTCCTACTTGATCCATTTCAATTACCAGAGTGAACACTTTATTTTTTAAAATAAGTCATTATGCCCGTCCAAATCCTTTGTTCGATCACCCTCATGCCTTTGTCAGAAGGGTGTGCGGCAACACCCGTATTGGTAAATTTCCCCTTGGCGGTGTTTGTGCTATCCTTTGATAAATCTGATAGAGTAACAAATGGATAATGATTATCAGAAGAATATTTTTCTATCATCTCATTAACAATCTTTTTATCCCAAAAACCATTCACAATTACCTTCACTGTGGTTTTTCCTGGAGCAATATATTTTATGAGTCTATCATACCAGAAAATAAAATTATCCTCTATAGCTTTCTTCTCATTAACATTTTCGGATATTTTCAAAATCAGCATATCCGGGTTCCGCAAAGAATCGAGACTTGATAATGAGTAAGTATCAAAATTCCTTTCAAAATCTGCAATATTTTTAAATTTGACAACTATGGAAGGGTTTTCCAGATTAATATCACGAATAAGCAGATGGACAAAATCACTGTCTTTTACAGAAGCCGCCATGCCCCAATTACCGTACCAGCCGATTTCGGGTTTTGGGCTATGCTGGACAATACTATTTCCTAAAATAAGTACAGTTTTGATACTGGCAATTTTCGGCTTCTTGTCTTGGGCAATTACTTCCCCTTTGCAGGATAAGCAAACAAAAAACATGAAAGACAATAAAACCAAATTATAAGCAAGAAACGATTTTCTTTTCATTTTACCTGGAACTTAAAATTTCATTAATTATGAAGTTTACCTTACTATAAACATACTTCAAAGAATCAGAAATAACATAATCAGACAATTATTTGTGTTTTAAGCCCTTCTTTGTATATTCAACATTTATCTTTACTGCAATATTCTTCAGTTTCAAATAACAGAGGGTAAAATTCAATAACCCGGACATAAGTACAATACACATTAACATTGCGTTAACAAGCAAAAATTGTTTACCTACAAATTACCGGATTTTATTAAATAACTTATTTTCAGATTAATTTATAAAAACATTCTTTACAAATTCATTTTTACCGACTTTCTGTAAGTCAGTCATTTTTTTACCATTGATATAATAATCTTTAATAAAGATATTATTTATGATATGCTTGTTATCATAGCCTGAAAGATAAATACTTACAGGATTAAAACAATTAAAGGGGATATCTCCATAGTAAATATTGTCTCTGATAAATTTGTCATAATTATTTTGAATAGTTACATTCTCCAGATAGTTTCTTTCATTTGCAGCAAGATCTTTGCTTACAGACTTAGAGTTGTATCTAATGTTATTAAAATAAATATTTTCAATATTTCCTCTTATTGTATCATCAGAATAATAGCTTCCATAAATACCTAACACAATTATTTTACCCCAGGCCCTCTTCACTATGGGAGTGGTTCCAATTCTTAAACTGTCGGATATAGGATCTTCAACAGCTATGTTTTTAAAATGGATATCTTTAACATACCCCCTGTCACAGTTTTGTATATCCATGGCAACCGACGTAAAATGAGGAATAAAACAATTGGAAAACGAAATATTTTTCATGGTATCAATGACTGTACTTGCACCCAGTTCAATTGCCCTTCCCCAATCATTCCAAAGCACACAGTTATTTATGCTGATATTTTCAATTATGTTATAAGGCTGATGATAAGCTCCTTTAGTACCCCTGATAACGATATTATCATCATAAGACCGGATAAAACTATTTTTAAATGTTATATTTTTACAGCTAACAATATCAATTCCATCGGAATTATACCTCCAAAAGCCTATCAGTTTTATATTGTCGAAGGTTACCTGATTACAGTTTGTAGGAACTACCGCCCATTCCTGTGGATCACGAAGAATAATTCCATTGATGTAGGCATTTTCAACATTTTTCAAAGTAATCATATTGGTTGCTTGGCCTCGGGCGATTTTACTTGCATCCAAAATGCCACGGCCTATAATCTTAATATTCCTGGCATTTTCACTGTTAATGACCCCATAAACCACAGCTCCGCCATCTATAAAAACGGTTTCGCCGCTCTTCAAATTTATGATTCCGGCTTCATGAATTCCGGGTCCGAAATAATGAATCCTGGGATCTTTTTTATCAATCCTGTAATTTTCTATAGGATTTGCAAAAATGTGTAAAGCATGATGATAGCCATTAACTTCAACAACAATTTGAGAAGGCTTTGATACTTTAAATTGAATGGTATTCCCCTTTATTACGGGTTTAATTCCATATTCCAAGGGGCGAATCTTTAGTGTTTTTATCTTTTCATTTGAATTTATCTTAATTTCAGCTTCACCCTTGAAATCGAAACTGGCAAACGAGGCTATTTCGGTTTGATTAACCGGCCTCTGATATCCCGGCCAAATTTGATTAACCGGGAATTTTGATACCCTGGCCTGGTGAACAAACAATGGTTTGTTATCGACAAACATTTTGAAATCGTTGGATTTCTTTTCCTTTTCCGGCGCACCGTACAATATTGCGTTGGATGAATAAGCATAACTGCATACAGGTAAAAGCACTAAGATGATCCATAAAAAATTCTTCATTACAATAACATTTAAGTTAACAGAATTATAAAATACTACATCCAAATATTTTATACCTTTTTACTTTCTGAATGATTTTAAAAATATTTAAATCCTTAACATTTATATTTATAATATATAGATGTTAAGGATTTTATTTTTAATTAAAGCCTATTCCTTGATCTGTCTGGGATCAACTGATTGGGGCAGCCAAATCCTAAACCATGATTTTTCATCAAGGGTATTTCCTGCAGATGCATAATCGCACAGAGTGATTTCAACCGGTGAGCTACCACTTTCCTTATGAGATTCCAACATAAAAAGTCCTTTATATCTCATCCAGATTCCATCCTGATTGGTATCTCCTGCAGATTTCAAATCTATATATCCTTCATTATCAGCGATAGGCTTGATTGTCTCATCTACATGAGGCCAACCCAGCCGTGCATCGCGTGCCAATACGATTGGCCCACGCATTATGGCAATATTTTCAGGAAGATTACCCATACGAACAATTCGTCCCCTCATATCAAGAGACAGATTAATTTCATCTCCTGATTTCCAAGGGCGTGATATTTCGGCATATTCCCCGGGTACTGTTTTATCGAATTGTTCTCCGTTAACAGTAAGTTTTGTATTCTTGCTCCAATGGGGAATACGAATGCGTATGGACAATTTTTCTGTTTTAGGAAGCAGAATTTTAATCGTAACATTTCCAGAAACAGGATAGTTTGTCTGCTGAATAACTTCCAACGGTTTCCCTTCCGGGGTTTTCAAATGATAATCCCCATCAACAAAAAAGTTAACACTCAATCCATTGTTTTCGCTCATCACAGTAGTCAGAGGAAGAGTAAACAATCCTCTTGGACCGCTTGCCACACAACAATTCAGGCCCATTCCGCACTGTTCACTGCCTACAAGCCTTCGTCCGGCTAAAGGGGAATATTTTGCCCAATCTGATCCATCCTCATGCATGGCGCCTAATAAAGCATTATACCAGGCCTGTTCAATGGCATCAGCATACTTAGCTTCACCGGTAAGTCTTAAAAGTTGCTGGCATAATTTGATCCAGGTTGCAGTTACACAAGTCTCCTGATAATGCTCAATGTGTATAGTCTGTAGATTTTTCCCTCCAAACCAACATTCCATTGCCGAACCGGATCCGGTAATATTTATCTCGTTTTCCAGGATATTTTCCCAAGTTTTTTCAACAGCTTGCTTATACTCTTCTTTACCCGTCAACCGGTATAACTCCAGCAAGCCTTCGTAGCACGACATCATCTCATAGGCTTTCTGTCCCTGATCCCAGCTAAACCAATTTTGGGGTTTGGGAAAACGTTTGGAAACATCAACATCGGCTTTAGATATCAGTTGAGGCCCGTCGGGGGTCTCCCACTGGCGAACAATTTCTTCAGCAAATTCCAGGTATTTTTTATTGCCTGTCCGGGCATACAGCTGGCATATAGGTTCCAATACCGAAGAGGCTGCCATACCCCTATGAGCTCCTTTCCTGACCAGTAAAACCTTTTTATCGGACAATTCTTTGATCAGGTGGTCAGCTATTTTCCCGGCAGAATTCAATGCCTTCTTTTCTTTTGTCAGATCGTAATAGGACAATAATCCCAGCATACAATATTTTCTTCCCCAGATATCCCATCCTTCCAGATGGCTATTTTCCGCATAATTCCCAATATACCCGTCCGGAGTCTGCGTGGAAATCAGCCCATCCACAGCATGTTCCAGTACTTTACCCAGTTGTGGCTCAGGCCTGTACCGATAAGCCAATACTGCGGAAGTGAACCATTTGCCCCAAAATTCACTCTGCCATAACCTGGTTTCTGTCCGGTTTTTAAAGGGAGAAATTAACCGGTCTACATCCTGGGCAAGAATACGGTTTTGGTAGGAAGCATCCAATTTACCACCCACAAATCCATTTACCTGAACTGAATTGGCAGGAAACAACTTATCTTTTTTAACAGGTGACAGTACCAGTTGGGGTATAACCTGCACCTCAAACAATGAAAAACAAAATAACAGTAAAAATTTTCTAAGCATATCTGGATTTAATAATTAATAATGGTTTATTATGAATAAAAATTTAAATTAATTAATTTCTGTTTTTAAGTAATGCTTTCTTTATGATCTTTGCCCTTTCTGTTTCATAAGTCGCTACTTCCGGTGCAGGCATTCCCTGGCGCCAGAACTCCTCATTGTGCTCCAAACTCCACCCATTCCATTCACGAAAGGCATGATAACTCCACGACCAACCTCTGGTTTCAAAAAGGTCAATCACGTCTTTTAACCAACAAAGTGCTGCATCTTTAGGGGCCCAACGAATAACACTGAATTCCCCGACATAAACAGGCACTTTCCACCTGGCTTGAAACTCATCCGCATCCTTAAGCATCTGTTCCAATCGTTGTTTATTCCATAGGACACTTTCAATTACAGAGGGATAAGACAAATTAATTTTCTTCTTAGCGCTAGCCAAA
>JAUZOH010000272.1 GCA_030706565.1 Bacteroidota bacterium
CGCAGATTATCCCCTTTCTTTTTCAATATGGGCTGATCAACAGTTCCCAACTTCAACACATTCAATCCCTGAATTGTAGGGGAGCTCCATTGAACCGTCTGGTCAGGATCATTTACGGCAACATCGGCACCACAGTCGAAAAATACTTGAACATCATGCTCTTTACCATCCAGGGCTTTTACATTCCAGCTCAGATAAGTAACAGGACGGGACAAAATATCCGGATTAGAAACCAATGCAGGAGTGGTAAAAGTCAATTCCAGGGAAACGATATTATTCTGGAAATGATATACTGTGCGGGTTGGATAAACATTAACCCCCACCTGATTAAGAGGTTCCAGGGAGGAGGGTTGGCTACCCATGATACGGTATGACTTGCCATCAACACGCAATATGCTGTGCATCGGCTGATTGCGGCCTGTCCAATGCACAGTTTCATGGTCATAAAGCCTGTCGGCAGGAGACCAAATACTAAAATAGGGGTCATGCGCGACCAAAGGAACGGATGGTGGCCTTAATTGTTGAGCCCACGTAAATCCGGCCAAAAAAAACAAAATGCTTGAAATAACAATTATCTTTTTTTTCATTTGCCTTAGTTTAAATTTTTTCACCCTCCAGATTATTTGAAAATCAAAAGCAAGAGAGCAGATTTTGGAATTTTGGAATACTTATAAATCAATTGGTTTAATATTATTTTTTAATCCTAAACAATTTGGTTAAAATAATCATTATTTATTGAAAAGCCGGATTTTTACTAAAAATCGCTTTAATACGGCTCATATCGAATTTTGGGGAACGGTTGTACAGGTATATGCCATTCTGTTCCTGTTCCACATCCGTAAGTTGCGTAAAACAATAGCCCCAAACATTTGGACGGCTTAAGATAGCATCCACCAAGCCTCCCAACCGGGTATAATACTCTTCCACTGTTCTGGGAGCATTTCCATATCCCCAGGATTTTTCACTATTTTTATCTTTCTCGGTGGGGATCCAGCGGATACCGCCAAATTCATCCAACAAATAAGGCTGTCCGGAATAAGGGGCACACCTGTAATTGTCGTTCGAGAACATACGGCCATCAGCCCCTGGCGTAAGGATCTCAGTCAATTTTGTTGGATTCTGTTCATAGTTATGGACAGTCCATATATCGGTCATCACGTGTGTTCCACCGCTGGCATCATTTACAGGCCGGGTAGGATCCAAGCCTTTGGTAATCCTATATATATCCTGAACAAAACGGGGATACTGGAAATTATCATTGTTCCAACTCTCGTTAAACGGAGTCCATGCGATAATCGAAGGATAATTGCGGTCGCGGGCAATAATTTCCGACCATTCACCAATAAAATTTCTGGCAGCTTCTACATCATTGCAATCCGACCCCCAGCTTGAAGATTCGCCCCAGGTCAGATAGCCCAGTTTATCTGCCCAATAATGGAACCTTTCCTCAAATACTTTTTGATGTAAGCGAGCGCCATTGAAGCCGGCTTCCATGGACATTTCAATATCTTTTTTCAAATCCCCGTCTGTAGGGGCCGTCCAGATTCCCTCAGGATAAAAGCCCTGATCCAGTACCAGACGTAAATAATAGGGTTTGTTATTCAGAAAGATACGGTTACCCTCAATATGAACTTTGCGCATACCCACATAAGAATTCACCTCATCAACAATTTTGTTATTCTTATCGGTAACGACATAACTAAGGTCATACAAAAAAGGATTTTCAGGTGACCATGTTTTCACATGGGGAACCGGCAGGACGCATACTGAACTGTTGGTTGCCCTTACCGATTTTTCCGAAACAATTTTTCCATTATCCTTTAATGTCACCTTTAGGGTATATGAATTGTTTTCCTTGTAAAATGAAGGATATACGACTACCTGTTTCTGGTCAAGGTCAGGTATTACCTGGCACGATTTTAATCCGTTTGGTGAAAGAGCTTCCATCCAAACAGTTTGCCAAATTCCTGTGGTACGGGTATAGGAACAGCCTCCGGAAAAATAATTAAAACATTGCTTTCCTCCTGTTTGCTTTCCAGACCTTAAGTCATCATTTACATACAAAACAAGATTATGTGATTGGCCTGCTGTAACAAATGGAGTGATATCATACTCAAATGAAGAAGTTCCTCCGAAATGACGGCCTACAAATTTACCATCAATATATACTTCAGACTTATAATCCACTGCACCGAAATGAAGTATTATCTTCTTTCCGGACCAGCCGCCAGGAATATCTATCATGCGGTGATACCACATATCATTTATAAAATCCTTGTATCCCACACCGGATAATTTACTCTCGGGGCAGAAAGGAACAATGATTTTACCATCAAACCCTTTACTCTCCTGATACTTGCGGTCATGGCCAGAATTGCCGAAATCAAAAATATAGCTCCATGTCCCGTTCAAATTCATCCAGCTGTTTCTTTCAAATTGAGGGCGTGGATACTCAGGACGCGGAACAGTCTGGGATATCGCAATGCCTCCAAGGCAGAACAGAATCAAGACAATTGTTATTAAATGTTTCTTCATATATTTTTTATTTTAAGGAAATAATGGGAAATATGTTGTAAAAAAAATAAGGTACTAATTTAATTTATCGTTTTATAATTTGCACTTATTACTACGATAAATAGGGCTAAGAGTGGAATTAAAGAAAATTATCTATATGTTAAATTAATTTTTTTTGCGACATGGCGTCTTTGGGTGAGATATGTTTCACGCAAAGACGCCAGGACGCAAAAAATTCATTAATTCTCAACACATGTGATTAATTACGCAGTTTTTACGAGAAATTTCAGTTAAAAAAAATCTTTAACACCTGTTATTTCTACGTTAAAATTGAATTTCGACAAAAAAAAGTCATCCCGGAATAATCCGGGACGACTTTAAGGAATTACTATTTAGCAAGAGTAATTTTCTGAACTGGAGAGAAAATCATCTTTTCAACTCCGGCAATTTTAATTCCGACACGTGCAAATACATAATTTTGAGCAGGAACGATATCCGGCACATCCAAACTTAAAGTAATATTGTTTGGATCGGCAATAGAACCACCACTCATATCGGCAGCCTTGATATTGTAACTTCCCCGGTTGTCAACGAATTGGGTCCTGTTTACATATAAGGAAACCCTTTCTATAGATTTTGCATTGGCATCGGTAATAATTTGCTCAGCCTTAAAATTAGCAGTTACTGTTTTGCCACTTACAGAAAATTTCGCATTACGGACCAGGTAATAAGGTACAACTTCAATATTCATCTTTGTATTCCCGTTTACTTTTACCATAATGGTATCAGAATTTGTAGCAGTGTTGGTGACATTCATAAACGGCCCCTGATTTTTAGGCATAATCAGTTTGTAAGTTCCATTAAAAATCAAAGCCGAAAAAGAACCATCCTGGGCTACCTTGACTCCCCTATCATTATTAATAGTTGCAGTCAGTTGCCAGCCAGGCTCATACAACTGAAAAGCTATTTCACCTGCACTAACATTTAAAGGTTCTCCCTTATATACAAGGTTACCTGTTAACTGTGCATTAGGCGCATCATAGTTGTCATATTCACAGGAAACAGCCATAATACACAGAATGAAAAGCAATATATAATTAAATGTTTTCATAACTTATTAATTTTGATTAGGATTAGGTGTAATTAATGGATTTTTAGCCCTTATATCGGAACTAATATTGGAATAATAATTGCCCATACGGAAACGGCGTGCGTTAGTAACCTCATGAAGAGTAACCACTTCGAAAACATATTTCCCATTATTAGGGCCGCCGGGGTTATAAATTTTGTAGGGCCATAAAGCAAAAGGCCTGTCACTGACTTCGTCAGCTTTTCCCGGGAATTGAGTCAGGTCAGCTGATACACCATTCCATACTTTATGGGCAAGTCTCCATCTTTTTAAGTCCCAAACCTGATGTCCTTCAAAAGCAAGTTCAACTTTACGTTCATGAACGATACGGTCGAAGGTCATGTCTGTACCAGTCAGAGGGATAGTCAAACCTGCACGGGCACGAACCTGATTCAGATAAAATGCAGCCGAATCCTTTTTGCCTAATTCAAAAGAAGCTTCAGCAGCATTCAACAATACTTCCCCATAACGATACTGGATCCACCACAAACCACTCTGAGGGCCACGCATACCGGAACCCGGGTTAGGATCCATATATTTACGTACATAGAATCCTGTTTGTGCAGAAAATTCAAGACTGTTGATAGGGCCGTCATAACCTACCACCTGTTGCATTGTCGGAGCGCCCGGCAACTGTCCTTTACCGGCATAAGTATTGGCCGTAACAATTGAAGTGTCAGCCATAACATAATATCCTGCCCAAATATCTACCGGTTTCCCCTTAAAACTTGATCCGGGCAGAATAACAGTACCTGCCAAACGGGCATCACGTCCGGCAAAAACATCACCGATATGGTCGTAATAAACAAATTGTTTGTTTGCCTTTGTAGTACCCGTATTTACAGCAAGAGGAGCAAAAGTATTGTCCAGTTTTTCGAAAGACTGCACCAGGTTCAGGGAAGGATTTACCCTGCCCCCTTCCAAATCCTCAGCACCCGACCAGGGTTGGTTCACCAGGGTCCAACCAACGATTTTACCAGACTTAAGCTTGTATTCCCTTGCAAGAATGGCTTCGGGATTATTATCCTGGTCATAAAACACGGCAGCAAAATTCTCGGACAAATCCGGTTTTTTCTTGTATAAAGAATATTTCCCATCGGTAATAATTTCCTGGGCAGCAGCCAGGGCCTTTTTATAATATCCATCAGCCCTGTTTGCCGGTATTCCTGTTTCGCCTTTAGTTGAAAAGAGTTCCGGATAAGCAGCTCCATACTTGGCAATAGATGCGGCATATAAAGCAGCCCTTGCCTGAACGGCCAATGCAGCAGCTTTGGTAGCCCTTGCCTTGATGGACGGATCATTGGGAAGTTCATTCTTAACTGTATCCAGTTCGGCAAGTACGAAATCGTATATTTCAGATTCCTTGGCCCGTGGATGGCGAAGGTATGCAGGATCACCGCTGTAGTTATAGGTCATGGGTTCAGTAATCAAAGGAACCCCGCCCATACGTTTTACTTTTTCGAAGTAATTGACAGCCCTCAGAAAACGGGCTTCTGCCACAAACTGCTTTCTATCAGCATCAGGAAGAGCTGTTGCCTGGGAACATTTTTGAATGTACATATTGAGATCTCGGATGTAGCCATAGTCCCAATCGCCCCACCAGCCATAGTCTATATCTCCAATCTTTGC
>JAUZOH010000273.1 GCA_030706565.1 Bacteroidota bacterium
CCAGGGCAAACATCTTATTGATACGTTGTCCATTATTTCCAAGGGTTGCCTGTCCAACCTGGGTGCTATCCCAATGAACCGGCAAAAGATCAGCAGCAGCCCTGAAATCGGCGGCAGCCCTTAAAGCAGTCTGCCTGTAGTTAAGCCGGGGAATTTCCATTTCTTGTTCTGAAGACAATACTGTATCTATATAAGGTAATCCCCCATACCATTTCATCAGTTCGAAATAAAACCAGCCTCTGAAAAATAAGGCCTGCCCTTTGATGAGATCTTTTTCTTCCTGGGTACCATTCATCAAAGAAAGGTTTTCTAAAGCCATATTTGCTTTCCGGATTCCATACCAGGCAAGAGGCCAAACTCTTTTCGTACGGCTGTTTAAATCGGTAGTTGCCACACTGGTTCCGTACAGATATGCACCCTGGTTCCAGTAATTTCCCTGATCAAAGGGATAAATCGAATTATTAAGTGTTTCATCTGCAAAAAGATATTGATTCCATGCTCCGCATTTATTAGGATCAGCAATACAGCTGTATAATTCTTCAACAAACCCCTGATAACTTTTAAAGTTTCCGAATGCATCTTTTTCCGTAATTATTGCTTCAGGTGATTTATCCAAATATTTTTCACAGGAAACCAAAGTCAATAAAAAGAAAACTATTCCCAGGATGCTATGTAATTTGTTTTTCATATTTATGGTTTTCATCATAACGATTCATTAAAAATTAAGATCAACACCAAATGTAATACGCTTAACAGAGGGGTAAGTTCCCTGGCTTGCAGACCCTCCGGACCATGCTACTTCTCTGTCGTCAGGCAATTTAGACCAGAAGAAAAGGTTTTCACCGTTTAAATACATTCTCAAGGATGACAGGCTCATTTTCTTAACCCATTTATTGTCGAATGTATATCCTAGTTCTACCGTCTTCAGTCTCAGGTATGAACCATCATAAATATAATAGTTACCAATATTTTCCCCCGGAGTTTTCCATCTGGGCAGGAAGGAAGAAGCGTTTTCATTTGTTTTTGACCAGTAATCAGCGACATGGGCATATACCACATCCAGGCTACCTCCGGGGAAATTATCCATCGTAAAATTACGAGAGACATTGTTAACCCCATAAAATTGAAGCATCAAGCTAACACCCTTATATTCGCCTCCGATAGAAAAATTATAAGTATTCTGAGGTATTTCAGAATAACCGTAGGGTACGACATCGTATGAATTGATCACTCCATCACCGTTATAATCAAGCAGATTATAATAACCCGGAAGCTTATAATTATCATTATTTTCGGTAGGGACACTGGCAAAAACCTCATCCCAATTGTTATAAAAGCCTGTACTTACCTGTGTTTTTGTCTGCCCTATAGAGAAACCAGCAGCTTTCATATAATTATCAGCTAACGCTGGGTCATCTTTAAATATAATCTTATTTTGAGTGTGTGTCATTGAAACCGAAGACCAAAGATGCCATCCAGTATTCCAATGTTTATCAATCCTGATTTCAAATTCAAAACCATGGGATTTTACTTTTCCAAGATTGGACGCAGGCGGAGTAGTTCCATAAAATGGTGGGATACTTCTACCTCCTCCACTAATTAAAATATCATTTCTGTTCTCGGTAAAATAATCGTAAGTAACAGAAATCAAATCCTGGAACAATCCCATATCAAAACCGAAATTGTTTTTTTGGGATTTTTCCCAGTGAACATTTGGATTTCCTACTGCACTCTCACGGTAAAATGTATATGGACTGGCACTGTTTGTTAATTGTCCAAGTCTGGAATATCCTCCATAAGCCAATTGAGTTGCATATAACCAACGAGAGCTAGAAACATTATCATCACCGACCAAACCGGTACTTGCACGTAATTTAAGCCTGTTTATCTGATCAATTTTCCAGAACTTTTCATTGGATACATACCAGCCCAAAGCTAATGAGGGGAAAAATGCAAACCTATAGCCCGGACCAAATTGTTCAGAGCCATTGTAAGCACCATTCATTTCAAAAAAATAGGTTGTATTATAGTCATAAGTCACACGGCCAACCCAATCTTCACGATAATTTGGGAACATATTCCCTTTTGCATATTGTTCGCGTTTCATGACGCCCATCGCGGATACATTATGTTTTCCAAATTTCCGTGCATAATTAAGCTGGAATTGATAAATCATCTGTCTCATCACAGGAATTGTATTATCCCATAATGCAGAACCTATAACTTCTGAATTGATATTCCACGGAATATAAATCCAGTCAAACTGGTTTCTTCCGTTATATGGCCAGTACGAGGTATAAGCACTGGGGTCCTGATCAGGGCCGGTGTACAGGGCCGAATTTACAGTTTCCTCAGGGGTATTGCCATCGGCTCCACGAACATGATTATTCCCATCATATATACCACTCTGAGATTTTATCTGGTTATCATAAAACAAAGATGCTTTCGCACTTAAGCCCTTGGTGATAAAATCAAGTTTTTGATCCAAAGTATAATCCGAGTTTAATTCGGTAATATGGTTTGTTCTCACACCCAGGTTAAAAACAGCTGCTACAGGATTGGGTTTTCCATAACCATCATTCACCCCGAAACGGCCATCCGAATATTGAGGAAGGAACAAATCGGGAGGCATTGCATAAGCAGCAGCCCACATCCATTGGTCGGCGGAACCGGTACTCCCTTCATTGTTATAATTGGTATTCTTTTGGGCATAATATCCTGACAAATTCACTTTTAAATTCGTCGTTTTAGTAAGTTTAAAATCGAGGTTGCTTCTGAAATTAAAGCGGTCGAAGTCATAATTAGGATCGTAGCCCTTATAATTGTTATATTTTTTAAACATATCCCCTTCATGAAGGTAAGCCAGTGAACCGAAATAGCTGACTTTTTTTGTTCCGCCAGAGATATCCAAAGAGGCCCTGTGTGACATTCCTAATTTTTTGAATAAAGCATCCTGCCAGTTGACATTGGGATAAATCTCAGCATACTCTGCAGATTGCGGTTTTCTATATCGATCAATAATCTCATTAGGTACATAGTCACCCCAGGAGGGCTCATTTAATACTACTTCCCGTTCTATGGATTCGTCCTTGATTTTGAGGGCGTCATAAGAATCCATCATTTTCGGTAACTTCGACAACATCTTGGCAATGGCATCATAGCTGAAAGAAAGTCTCGGTTTACCTACAGTTCCTCTTTTGGTTGTAATCAGAATAACGCCGTTAGCACCTTCGACACCAAAAACGGCAGTTGCAGAAGCATCCTTTAATATGGAAATACTTTCCACTTCGTTTACGTCGAGGTTAGACATGTCCCTTGCAGCACCATCAACCAGGATTAAGGGTTGTCCGCCGTTCCAGGTATTCATACCCCGGATAAAAATATTGGTAGCACTTTCCCCACGGCCTGTTCCTCCGGGTTCTCCTGAAGATGTCAGAGTTACCAGGCCAGGCAGCTGGCCCGTCAACGCCTGTTTTAAATCGGTCACATGGCCCGATTTTTCCAGGTTTTCTTTGGATACCTGTGAAATAGATCCAACTACAGATTCCTTTTTCTGGGCACCGTACCCCACAACTACAACTTCCTGCAATTGTTTGGCTTTTTCTGCCAAAACCACATCCACCACAGAGGAAGCCTGAATCTGACGTTCTTCCGGCAAATAACCTACATACGAAAACCTTAATGTGGTATTTCCCTTACTTACGTTAATGGAATATTTCCCATCAAAGTCGGTCACCACACCCTGGGTAGTACCGACCACAATAACACTCACGCCTATAAGAGGCTGGCCATTTGAATCGGTCACCCTGCCCGAAACAGTCATCTGTTGAAGTTCCGAAGTCGCGCATTTCATATTACTGGCAAGTAAATCAGCGGGCCTTTCTTTAACAACAACCTGGCGGTCAACAATTTTATAAGAATTGTTGGACGATTCAAATACCCTATTTAACAACTCATTAATGGAGCAACGTTTAACGTTGACACTCACCTTTCGATTCAAATCCAAAGCATTTTTGTAATAAACAAAAATATAATTACTGGACTTTTCGACTTTATCAAATACTTGCTTAACTGTTGCATCATGCATCTTCATTGTAAAGCGTGCACTTTGCGAATAAGTCAAATTACTATTCGCCTGAACGTTTACTATCATAAAGGCAGATATTACGATAGACAGCTTCATAATATTAAAAAATTTGATGAATTTCCGCCCATACGGAATTTCAAATTCCTTTTTTTTCATAAATTTAGATCGTTTTAATTAAGTTTTGTTTTTCCAAAGCGATACTTGTTAAAGCAAAAGCCGGACAATATTGCGAGTATTGTCTGGCTTATTTTTTAGTGAGTCAAGTTTTTTTCATTAATACTCCTTTCTTTTTTGATGAGACATTAATTGTATGATTTTGTATATCCACTTTAATTGGTACCGTGGAGGCTATAACCTGCATAACCTGTTCTATATTGTTCTTCAAATCCAGTTTACCCGAAAGCTGAAAAGATTTTGCTTTTTCATCCGTAAACCTAATTTTACAATTGTAATACCTGGATAATTTTTCAAACACCTGCTCCAGTTTCTCGCAATCACACAATAACCATCCATCCTTCCAACTGATATACTGAAGTACATCCACATTTTGCAAATTAGCCCTATTGGTTTTTTCATTATAAGTAATCATCTGATTAGGCGACAACTTAATCTGACTGTCCAGGACTTTCGCCTTTACACTTCCTTTTACAAGCACAACACTGACCATTTTATCCTCCGGATAAGCGCATACGTTAAAACAGGTTCCCAAAACCTTCACATCCATTGCTGCAGTTTTTACAGTAAAAGGCCGTAAGGCATTATGACTTACCTCCAGATAGGCCTCCCCTTCGACATATATTTCACGCCTACGGGGGCCGAATTCAACCGGATAAATGGCACGGCTGCCTGAATTCAGCCAAAGTTTGGTCCCATCAGAGAAAAGAATACTTGACCTTTTGCCCCATGGCACAATGAGCTGGTTGAATTCTGATTGGCGGCTATCTTTTATCTTTTTCAAATAAATTTGGCGGGAATTGATTTTCAACCTTCCGTTGACACTATATCTTAACGCGGATTCAGTTTGATGAATGCTAATTTGAGAATTATCGGCAAGAATTAGTTTACACTCATTTGAAGCCTGAACTTTAGCTTTTATGTGTGCATAATTAATCTCCTGATTGAAATTTTGCTTTATATGAAAAAGTAAGAAACTACTAATCACCGCCACAAAGATACAGGC
>JAUZOH010000274.1 GCA_030706565.1 Bacteroidota bacterium
CATCAGACAAAAGTTTCTTCACCGGTTTGTTTAAAGCCTTTAAAATTTACTTTAATTTGTACAAATTTAATCTACATATTATACATGAAAGCACTATTACTGGGATTGCTGTTAATTCCGAATATTTTATCTGCTCAAATTGAGGTTTTAAGACAGCCTAAAAATAACAAATCCTGTTTTCCTATTGCCAGCAATAAAAGTTTGGCAGGTATTTATTTCGAAACAACAGATTTTGAAGTTGTCAAAAAGTCGGCTGAATTCCTTGCTGCAGATGTTGAAAGGGTTACCGGAAAGATGCCTCAAAGGGTATCTTCAGTGTCAGGGATTAAAGGCAACATGATCATCATTGGAACCCTGGGCAAAAATCGGTTGATTGATGAATTGATAAAGGCCAAGAAATTGAACGTTGACTCTATACGCGATCAATGGGAACGTTTTGTCATCAAAACCATAGAGGACCCATTTCCCGGAGTCAAACAAGCGCTAGTAGTTGCAGGCAGCGACCGTCGTGGAACTGCATACGGAGTGTTTACGATTTCTAAAGCCATTGGTGTATCGCCTTGGTATTGGTGGGCTGATGTGCCGGTGCAGAAAAGTACCACACTTTATTTAAAACAAGTTAATTACGTTTCCAATTCTCCCTCGGTAAAGTATCGGGGCATTTTTATCAATGATGAAGATTGGGGAATTAATCAATGGGCCAAAAAGACCTTTGATCCGGCTTTTAAAAACATTGGTCCAAAAACCTATGAAAAGGTTTTTGAATTGATGCTTCGCTTGCGAATGAATTATATATGGCCTGCAATGCATCCTTGTACCACTGAGTTTGGGTCAGTACCTGAGAATGTTGCTTTGGCAGATCAATTCGGAATTGTTGCAGGTTCATCCCATTGCGAACCCATGTTATGCAATAATGTACATTGGAACCAAAAAGTAAGGGGGCCCTGGAATTACAGTCTGAATCGTGATACCATCCATGATTATTGGGAAAACAATGTAAAAGCCCGGAATTCCGAAGAAGCAGTCTGGACATTGGGTATCCGTGGAATTCATGATCAGGGGATGCAAAAGCCTCCGGTTGAAATTCCCGACCGCATAAAGCTGGTAAACCAGGTTTTTAAAGATCAACGTGATTTAATTAATACTTACGTTTCCAAAGAATGGGGCCCGGTAGCCCAGTGTTTTGTTCCTTACAAAGAAGTATTGCCACTCTATGACGCAGGATTGGAAGTTCCCGAAGATGTAACCCTGGTATGGGTAGATGACAATTTCGGCTATATGCGCCGTTTAAGCTCATTGAAAGAACGCAAGCGTCCTGGGGGTGCCGGAATATATTGGCATTTGTCCTATTACGGATGGCCTCATTCTTATACCTGGATCAACACTACTGCACCTGCCCTGATGTGGGAAGAGCTGAACAAATCCTGGGAAAACGACACACGTACATTGTGGGTAGTCAATGTAGGGGATATCAAACCTATGGAGATAGGAATAGATTATTTTGCTGATCTTGCCTGGAACCTGAAGGCTATGGGACCCGATTCCCAGCCTCGTTTTCTGCATTCCTTTGCCGCCGAACATTTCGGAGACAAACTGGCCCAACAAATTTCCGGTTTGTTAGGTGAATTTTACAGACTTGGCACCATTCATAAACCGGAACTGATGAACCGGGCCTGGGCCCTTAGTTTACCTGCTGAAAGCGCGGCAGAATTAAATAATGATTATACGAATTTGCTCAAAAAAGAAGAAAAGATTACGAACCAAATTCCCGCTGCCTCAAGGGATGCTTATTTTGAATTAGTTGGTTTTCCAGCCCGGGTGCTGGGGGCTTCAGGACTGATTTTTATGGCCGACCGCAAAATTCAGCTGGGCGGGGACAGTGTCTCACTGAAAAAAGAGATTACGCGCCTCAGAGGATTTCTGGAAAAGCAGGTTGAGCGATATAATAACGAAACGGCCGGAGGCAAATGGAAATTTATGATGCCGGGACTGGAAACAGCGAAAAACCTTACCGCATGGAACAGCCAGGTAAGATGGCCATGGGGCGAAAAAACGAACCTGGCCCCGGATTCGAAAAATAGCGAACAGGAAGTCCGTGTCTGGCGCGATGCAGCCACTGCCGACCATCAATCGACCTCCGGGGTAGCCAAATGGGCAACTGTCCCTGGCTTAGGTTCATCAGGCAGAGCTCTTGCATTACTGCCAACAAGCCCTGAATTTTCATGGAAGGTTAACGATAATTCGGCACCAATGCTGGAATTTGAGTTTACTCCCAAAAGTAGCCAGGGTGATGTGCTCATCAATTTCATGCCGACCTTTAGGATCTCTCCCGGCATGCAACTTCGGGTAGTTGTTGGTGTAGACAACCAACAGCCGGTTGAAGTCGAAGTTCCCGGTTCTAATGGTAAAGAAGATGAAAATGGCCCAAACAGAAGAAACGGAATTCAAAACAACTTCGTGCAGGCAAAAGTTTCTTTAACCGGGCTTTCAGCAGGCAAACACGTTCTGAAAATTCGGGCAGTCGATCCGGGAGTTGTCATAGATAAGGTCTCCCTTCCCATAAACTAATTCATGGTTCCTCCAATATTACAAAAAAACGCGCCCGTTTGGGCGCGTTTTTTTATCCTTTAAGTATCACAACAGAGCTATCAGATATATTTATACACCATATAAAAAGCCATTCCAATCAGGAAAACAGCATAAATCTTCTTAAATAAACCTGAGGGAAGGTTTATAGCAGCTTTGGATCCCAAAAAAGCGCCGGCTAAAATGCCTCCAGCCATTAAAGCTGCATATAACCAGTTCATATGCCCGTTACTGGCATAAACAATCACACTGGGCAGGCCGACGGGCAATTGAAGTGCCGCCAGCGACGTAGCAGCTGCAGCCTTGGGGTCGTAACGAAAAAAACGGGTAAGAACCGGTACGATTACAATTCCTCCCCCTTTGCCAAACATGCCCGCAATTATACCGGCAAAAAGTCCCAGGGCAATGAATTGCCAGAAGGAACGGTCAGGGGATTCTTTAATTTCAGATTTTGACTTTTTACCCATAAAACGGGAAGGGATATTCAGATAGCTACAAACCACATACATCAGGAACAAGGCATAAAGTTTGGACAGCAGACTAATGTTAACTGAAACAGCCAGTTCTGCTCCAAAATAAGAACCGATTAATAGTCCCCCTGAAATGAAAAGAGAATCTTTAACCTTAATATAACCAGCTTTATAATAATTAATTACGCCAAAAATCCCAACCGGAAGAAGCATTGCTGCCAACGATGCCGCATTGGCATTGAGCATATTCATCCCCAAAAAAGCAATCAACATTGGAACCATCACTATTCCGCCCCCAATACCAAACAATCCTGACATTACTCCCGCCAAAATGCCAACCAACAAAACCCCAAATACTAAAATCATCTCTTCAATTATTGTTAATTATATATTCTTCATGTTAACCCCTACTGTGGAATAAAACCAGGTACAAAAGTATTTATTTTTCTCTTAATTAATAAAATTGACAATCCGTGGGATTAAATGCCTCCAATGTTATTATAAGGATACTTTGTTATTTAGTTAAAATCACTAAAATACGCCTATCCCGACTAAGGAGCAACAAAATTCATATAAACCAACATATAATATTAAAAATTTATATCTTTGCTTTAATCGTGTTACGATTTTAATAAATAGTAACACGTAAATATAGAAATAGCAATGCAATAAACATAATAATGAAAATCAACAAATTAAACCATCTACTTATGATTTTTGCTTTTGTCATAAGTATTTCCCCCGTATTAAACGCGCAGGGAAAGAAAGACACAATAAAAACCGTCAATCTTGATGAAGTGGTTGTAACCGGCACTCCGGTAAAAGTCAATAAAAACAACGTACCCATGTCTGTTTCCGTAATATCGCGCCAGCAGATTTCTGAAAGCGATGAATCTGCTTTGTTGCCCATATTAAATGGCCGTGTACCGGGCCTCTTCGTTACCGAAAGGGGGATTACAGGATTCGGCGTCTCAGGCGGAGGTACCGGCCAAATAACCATGAGGGGTATCGGGGGTGATCCTACTACCGGTGTTTTGATTCTTATTGACGGGCATCCCCAGTTTATGGGAATTTTCGGGCATCCTTTATCCGATTCGTATATCGCTTCCGATGTGGAAAAGGTCGAAGTAATCAGAGGCCCGGCTTCCATTCTCTATGGCTCCAATGCAATGGGCGGTGTGATCAACATTATCACCCGTAAACAAAATCTGGAAAATTTTCACGGCGATGCCCGCATCATATACGGATCGTACAACACACAAAAATATATGGCTTCCGGCGGGTACAAAAAAGACAAATTCAGTGTATTCGCATCATTCAATAACGACCAGACGGATGGCCACCGTTCCCATTCCGGTTTCAGGGAAAACAACGGGTACATCAAACTGGGTTACGATATTAACAGCCATATAACTACATGTGCAGATTTCAACCTGACAAAATTTAAGGCAACCGATCCGGGGCCGGATACTGTAAACGCCGTTTACGGAGCTACCCAGAACATTACCAGGGGATACGGGGCATTTACCATAGATAACGATTATCAGAAATTTTCTGGAACGGTAAAAGCTTTTTATAATTTTGGCAAACACAATTTTACTGATGGATTCAAATCAAATGATGCCAATTATGGGATGAATATCAGCGAATCTGCAAGATTGTTTAAAGGGAACAGTATCACCCTGGGTGGAGATTATACCAATTATGGAGGAAAAGCCACCACCACAGATGCTGAAGGAACAACTACAACCTATGTCGACACCACATTATATGAAATCGGGGTCTACGGTTTTGTACAACAAACCTTGTTTGATAAATTCACGCTTAATGCAGGCATCCGCTTACAGGACAACAAAGTTTACGGAAAGGAATGGATTCCGTCCGGAGGCTTTGCTTACCACCTGGGCTCCTCAACAACCTGGAAGGCATCCATTGGTAAAGGATTCCGCAGTCCGACACTTAGGGAATTTTTCATGTGGAATCATAATCCCAAACTTAATCCAGAAAAAGTCATGAATTATGAAACCGGTATCCGGCAATCATTCCTGCAACGGAAACTTAATGTGGAATTAACCGGTTTTATTGTAAAAGGCGACAACCTGATTGTCACCGGCTATATGGGAAAACTTTATAACGGCAGCAAAATCAACAACAAGGGGATAGAATTTTCGGCCGATGCCTTACCCATTAAGAACTTATCA
>JAUZOH010000275.1 GCA_030706565.1 Bacteroidota bacterium
ATTTGTTTAATCTGCAATATATACAGGCTAAAGGGATTAACAGAACTTACGTTCTGCGGCAAATTCAAGGGTAAAACATTCGTTGACCGATTTTAATGACTATTATTAATGGATTCCAGGAGGGGTTGTTTTGTGGCTATGCCGCAAAATAACCCTTCCAGAGGTAAACATTTACGAAATTATTATCAATCAGGGCATAGCGAGGAATCTTTATATTTTCCCCTTACACCAATATTAAAAATCCGTCAAAACAAATACTGCCGAAGATTAAAAGTCAATAAGAAACAGAAATTCCATTTTCAATCCGGGGAAATCATCAAAATTCATCTAATTTTGTAAAATTATAAGGTCAATTTATTTAATTTCTTATGAATTTCGAGGATCAGGAGATGGGCTTATTTCTTAAAGCCCTTGAATTTTCGGCAGAAAAGCACAAACTTCAGCGGCGAAAGGGGTACAATCAGGTTCCCTATATCAATCATCCCATCAAAGTGTGTCATCTGTTGTACATGTCGGAGGAAAAAGATATAAACCTGCTGATAGCAGCACTTTTACATGATACACTTGAGGATACCTCTGCAACCGAAGAAGAGATTGCTCAGCTGTTTGGAAAGCCCGTACTGGAAATAGTCCTGGAAGTTACAGACAACATGGAATTGCCTTATGCCGAACGCAAACAAAAACAAATTGATAAAGCCCCTTTCCTTTCAGAATCAGCAAAAAAGCTTAAAATTGCCGATAAAATATGCAACATCCACGATATTGTCACTTATCCCTTAAGCTGGGCAAATGAAAGAAAGATTGCCTATCTTGAATGGGCAAAAAAGGTAGTCGAAAGATGCAGGGGCGCCAATGCTTTCCTTGACCTGAAATTTGAAAAGGAATTTACCGAAGGGATGAGCCTTTTGGGCCGTCCTCACCCATAGGGATCAAATCACCAGTCTTGCCATCGGAGAAATATCCAGGGTGGCAAATTCTTTTTTCTGATATTTATAATATCCGGTAATGGCTATCATTGCAGCATTATCCGTAGTGAATTTAAACTCGGGGAGGTATAATTTCCACTTACGTTTTGCCGCCACTTCGGTCAATGTGTTTCGCAACCCGCTGTTGGCAGCTACCCCGCCACCGATGGCAATTTCCTTAACCCCTGTCTGACGGGATGCCTTGATCAGCTTATCTACAAGCACTTCTACAATGATACGCTGGATAGAAGCACATAAATCATTCATATTCTCGCTGATAAAATTAGGATTTTCCTTCACCTTGTCCCTTAAAAAATAAAGGAATGAAGTTTTAAGCCCGCTAAAACTGAAATCCAGCCCACTAATTCTGGGTTTGGCAAACTCAAAAGCATCTTTGTTGCCCAATTTGGCATTCCGGTCAATATGAGGCCCGCCGGGATAGGGAAGCCCGATTACCTTTGCACATTTATCAATCGCTTCGCCTGCAGCATCGTCAATGGTACTGCCAATGATCTCCATATCCAGGTAATCCCTTACCAAAATTATCTGTGTGTTTCCGCCCGAAACCAATAAAGTAAGAAATGGAAACGAAGGGTAGTCTTTAGGCTTATCCTTTTCTTTGACGAAATTAGCCAATACATGACCCTGTAAATGGTTTACCGCAATTATAGGCAAATTGCGTGCAATTGCAAATCCCTTTGCAAATGAAGTCCCCACAATAAGCGAGCCCAGCAATCCCGGCCCCATGGTAAATGCAACCGCATCAATTTCATCAGAACCGACTTCTGCAAGTTTTAATGCCCTATCCACCACAGGAATTATATTTTTCTGATGTGCCCTTGAAGCCAGTTCAGGAACAACCCCTCCATAAGCCTTATGCACCTCCTGATTGGCAATAACCGTGGATAATAAATATCCGTCCCTGATGATGGCAGCAGAAGTGTCGTCACACGATGATTCAATTCCTAAAATGGTAACCCCCATTATTAAGTTTTTTTAAGAGAATTTTTGAACTAATTTTGTTTCTTTTGCGTTAGCAATTTAAAAAGTGCAAAACTATCAAAAAATTAATTAAAATATTCTTCATTTTCGTATTGGTAATCCTTGCCTTACCAACTACGGCTTATTTTGTTTTGCAAAACAGGAAAGTGCAGACCTTCGTGGTTCACAAGATCACAGAAGAACTTTCCCATTCCCTTCAGACTAAAATTTCAGTTGAATCTGTAGATTTTTCATTTTTCAACAATCTGATCCTGCGAAAAGTTTATGTGGAAGATCAAAAAAAAGACACCCTCCTGTTTGCTGACGGGATTAAAGTCAGGATCAACGGTTTCCATTTCAGAAAAAAATTAATCAATCTGGGGAAAACCACTTTCATGAATACAACCTTTAATTTGAAAGTGGACAGCAGCGGCCGGACAAACCTTCAGTTTATCCTGGACAAACTGAAGTCAAAAAAGCCAGCCAAGCCCAAACCTTCATGGAGTGTGACCTGTAAGAATTTTGAAATGACCGGATCGAGATTTACGCTACATTCGGCAAAAGCTACTCCCAAATCTTACGGGATAGATTTTTCAAACCTGGCACTGAATGATTTGAATATCAAAATCAACAATTATCATAAGGACGATGGAACCTTCATCTTTAATGTGAAACAAATCCAGTTTAAAGACAGAAGTGGTTTTAACCTGCTCAAATTTAAAGGCCGGGCAAGCATCAACAATAAAAAAATCCAGATCGATGATCTGGAGATTAAAACTCCGGAAACCTACATTTTGGCAAGCCTGTATAAGATGAGTTTTAACGGCTTCAAAGATTTCAAGAATAACGGGATCTTGACCAAAGTCAGGTTTAACGCCAATTTCGACCATTCAAGAGTAAGCTTCCATGATATTTCATATTTTGCCCGTACACTCAAGGAAATACACTCGGTGGTTGCCCTGAACGGCCATGTGAAAGGCAGTATCAGCGACCTCAAGGGAACTGGAATGGAATTCCGTTTTGGACAAAAAACCAAAATTGAAGGCGACTTCAGTCTTTATGGCTTACCTGTAATTGATGAAACCTTTTTCTATCTGAATTTTAAAAATCTGATTACCTGTACGAGTGATATTGAAGCTATTGATTTACCTACCCTGCAGCCGCATCATATTGAATTGTCCCCGGAGGTCAAGAAACTTGGAACGATCACTTATAAAGGGAAATTTAGCGGATTTTACAACGATTTCGTTGCTTATGGCAATTTCTCATCGGATTTGGGAAAAGTATCCTCGGATTTATGGATTAAGCCCATCAAACGAAGATTATTCCAATTTTCGGGCATGATCAAAACTACAGATTTTGATTTGGGACAATTGGCAAACGATCCCGAACATATCGGCAAAGTGACCATGAATATCAATGTCGACGGCCAAAGCAAAAACAAGGATATTGAAGGCAAGTTAAAAGGCCTGGTTTCAGACATTCAGATCAATAAATATAACTATAAGAACATCAACATAGCAGGCAACCTGCTGCACAAAACTTTTACCGGATCTGTTGCGGTGGAAGATCCATATATCAAACTTGCCCTGTCCGGGAAATTCAATTTCTCTTCCAAAACCCCTGATTTTAACTTCAGCGCCGATCTGCAAAGGGCAAACCTTCACCGCCTGAATCTCGACCGCATTGATACTACTTCCAACTTGTCATTTCTGATGAATGGAAATTTTAAAGGCCT
Source organism: Bacteroidota bacterium (assembly GCA_030706565.1). Taxonomy (NCBI): domain Bacteria; kingdom Pseudomonadati; phylum Bacteroidota; species Bacteroidota bacterium. Next base: position 3,685 of record JAUZOH010000275.1, read on the forward strand.
GGATTTAGACGATCTGAACGGAAATATTGAGGTGACCAATGCATCCCTCCACCGATTTAACCAGAATGCAAAAGTCGACAGGATTGTTGTAAGTGCCTCAAAAATAAACGGAAAGAACAAAATTAATCTTAAATCCGACCTGATAGACGGAGAACTTAAAGGGCATTACCATTTCAAAACCTTGGCACTTTCTTTCAAGAAAATGATGACAAAATTTATTCCTTCGCTTAATAATGGTCAAAAATTAGCCGAGGACAGCCTGAATAATTTTTCTTTTTCATTTCTCCTAAAAAAGACCCTTCCGCTTAGCCAGACTTTATTGCCATCGGTATTCCTGTCGGACAATTCGAGCATAAGCGGTGAATACAGGCCTTCAGCCCACCATATTTTGCTTAATGGTTCAAGCCCTATGCTATCTGTTAAAGGAACAGAATTTGACAACTTCAACATCAGATCTACTTCTGCGGACAGCACGATTTCGGTTTTCTGGAACTGCAAAAGTGCATCGGTGAATAAAAAGAAAATCAGCCTGAAAAACTTTTCAATGAAAACAATGGCTGTCAAAGATGATGTTAATCTTGATATCAACTGGGATAACCAGGACAGCCTGAAAAACAACGGCAACATCCAGGCAATAGCTCATTTCAGCCGGCATTCAAACTGGAAAAGCCCGGTTGTCAATCTGCTTATTCAGCCATCAAAGTTTTACATCAACGACAGTTTGTGGTATTTAAATAAAACTTCGGTGGAGTTTGAGAATTCTTTTATCGGGATCAACAATCTCCTTGCACACAGGCAGAATCAATATATCAGGCTTGATGGCATTATTTCCCAGAATGAAAAAGACACCCTAAACCTGGACATCAGCCATATTGACCTAAGTGGTTTCGCCCATTTATTAAACATCAAAGGACTTAAAACAAACGGAATCCTCAATGGTTCTGTTAATCTCATAAATTTATACCGCACCCCCATCTTTGTGGCCAACTTAAGGATAGATTCCCTGGCAATAAATAATACTCAGATTGGGACAACCAACCTGGCTGCCCTCTGGAACAACCAAAAAAACAATATTGACATTCAGGGCATTTCCAAAAGGGGAAATTTAAAAACCTTGGATATCAGCGGTTATTATGTACCCGGCACAAAAGAGATAAACCTTGATGCCCGGTTGGATAAGATCAGGCTAAGCTTTATACAGCCCTACCTGTACAAAACAATTTCCGACATAAACGGATTACTTACCGGTGAAGTTACGCTGACAGGAAACTTCCCACATCCCTTGCTGAATGGAGATGTAAATGCCCAAAAAGCTTCATTCCTGATCAATTATCTTAAAACCCGTTATAATTTCACTAATACCATAAGCATTTCGAACAATAATTTCGTGGTCAAGGATTTAAACCTATACGATGAGAACGGGAATAAGGCAGTGGCCAACGGGACCATTACCAACAGGTATTTTGCAGATTTTGACTTTGATTTAAACATCAATGCCAAAAATTTCATGTTTTTTAATACTACCGAAAAAGACAATAATACATTCTACGGAAAAACTTTTGC
>JAUZOH010000276.1 GCA_030706565.1 Bacteroidota bacterium
GAATGTCAAAAGTCAAATCTCATTTGATTTTTTTTAAGAAAACAGAAGACAATATTATGGAAATCATCAGAATTTTACATCAAAATATGGATATTGAAAATCGGCTTAAAAATGATGATTAACACATAACACTTTAGCTATCTTTTATACATTTGATATGGACAAAGTTGAACCATAAAGCACAAATATCTATAAATCCATCACTTAAATTTCAATATTTATGAAAACGAAGATTTTTATTATGTCGATGGCTATAGCTGCCATATCATTTGTGTACGGATGTTCACAAAATCCCAAAAGTGCCCAGGCAAATGAACAGGCGGCCCAGACCAAAGTGGTTTATACCTGTACCATGCACCCTGAAGTAATCAGTAATAAACCCGGGAAATGCCCCAAATGCGGGATGACCCTGGTTGAGAAAAAAGTATCTGTCGATACGCTTAAATCACAGCCCGGCGATACAGCTAAGAAAAAAATCAAAGTAAAAGGTGTATAGCAGACAGTGAAATTTACAATCTTTTATTAACCGATTTTTTAAAGTTCCCTACCGATAATATTTCGCAAAAACCGCCGGTACATTTTATTTAATTGGCATAGTGAAGTCTGTATATTATTCACTTAATTCTCATGCCTTAATCTTTATAGTTTTTCCATTTGGGCCAGTCAACAGTATTGCCCACCTGTGAATGAGCGGCAGAAATGAGGTTTATTAAGATAAAAAGAAGTTTCAATTTCAGAAAACGAGCTGTCATTTTATGATGGTTTAAATGTTTCGTTAGGCTATTTATTTGGTAATTGGTTCAAGAATGAAATAATCAATCCTCAGGTTTACATCCTGATGTGAATTTATCCTGATCAGGTTATCGCCCTGGTGCAACTGAACTTCGCCCAGATCAACGGTTTCCCAGCCATTGGTTTTCTTGAGTTTAGTACCGTTCCAGCCATCGAGCATATTTGGCCAGATCAAAATATCGGCGGCAAAATTCTGATCAGCCGAGAGGCGGACTTTCAGCCTTGCTTTCATGTCTTCGCCCACCTGCGCCAGCACCTGAACGTAATTGTATCGTTTATCAAAACCGGTCACATAGCCTTTGCCTGAAAAATCTTTAACCGACGATTCCACATGTGTTCCGGCCAGTTTGCCTCCTGAGGGTAATCCATTCTCGGCTTCCAGGAAAATCCGGCAATGCGTTGGCACTCCGTCCGAAATTCCGGCACGGCTGGGAACAATTGGTTTAATGGTTCCGTCGGGATTGTATTCCAGCCAGTCGGCCATCAAACTTCGCACTTCACTTTTGCCTCTCGAAACTATTGCGCTATGGTGAAATGCAATCCATTTACCCTGAAATTTAACAATAGACCCATGATTCGTACCAGCCTGTCCCTGGAATTTCGGGATGTAATTTCCTTTAAATGTATATGGGCCGAGCGGTTTATCGGCCATGGCATAATACATTTCTTCTGGCCAGTTTCCCTTGGGTAAAGCCGGGTACGACAAGTAATATTTGCCGTTGAATTTATGCACCCACGGACCTTCAAATACTTCAAACAACTGCTTACTCAGGTTCACTTTTGTTTCGGGTTTAATCGATAACAGATCGTCGTTTAATTCGGCAGCCATACAGCTTCCGCCACAACCCCAATAGAGGTAAACCCGGTTATCATCATCAGTAAAAACCGCAGGATCCTGACCCCATTCCACGCCTTTTATAAAACCAATATCTTTGAATGGTCCCTGCGGAACATCGCTCACTGCAATACCCGTGCGAAAAATACCAGTTTTCAGCTCGTGCATACAAAAAATCAGGTAATACCTACCGTGGCGAAAAACACAATCAATGGCCCAGGCATAATCCACAGCCCACGAAACATCATCTACTGAAAGTACCCGTCCATGATCTGTCCAGTTCACCCGGTCTTTGGTTGAAAACACATGGTAATCGAACATGGTAGCATGGTGGTTGGTGCCCGGCGTGTCGTGCGAAGTGTACAACCACAACATAGTAGTATCGCCCGGCCATACATGGGCGGATGGGTCAGCCGCATAAATGTGAGTGATGATTGGATTTTGAGCAGTCGCAATTTTAAACTGGAACATTCCAATGATAACCAAAACAAAAATAAAATATCGATTTATCATACTAATAAAATTTAATTTCAACACAAAAACACCTCAATCAATATGGAAAATCAGACTTGCAAAACCTTAATTTTGCAGCATTCCCCCCCATTGATTAAATTTTTTACCCACCATTGACAGAGGATGAATGATAAAATTATCAGGTTTTTCCCCAACATACAAAATGGCTTCCTCTCCTTTTTTCAGGTTCAGGGCTATTTCATTATTTCTTTTCTTCAGGAGAACTGTTTTCGGGGCAATCAGTTTGATCTTACCTTCCAGGTCACATTTTATAATGCAAGGTTCTCCCGCTAAACTTTTTATCCGGATAAATTTCGTTTTTCCAGCCTCCCTTGCTGCGCTAACCAGAAAAGCCCCCTCTGCCCGTAGATCATGAAAACAAACATCTTTCCATTCATCAGGCAGGGCTGGGAATATCCGTATTTTGCCGCCCCAGCTTTGAATGAGCATATCGAGTGCGGCGCGGCACGATGAGATTGGCGATTCGAAAGTAGGCCAACCTGCTTCGCTGTAAAAACCATTAGATGTTACAGTTGGAATTCTACCCGGCAATATTTTAAGGGAACGATTGAGCCAATTCAAGGCTTCATTCCCATCACCAAGTGCTGCCCATATAGATGAAGCTCCCGAAAATTTAAACATACAGTTATCTCCATCCAATGAAGTAAAGTTTTGCACCGTTTTTTTCATCATCGGAATCAAGTCAGGACGATTTTCGATGTTCATTTCGTACAGCGGGAAAATGGCAAATATATGACTGTAATGGCGGTGAGGCTTTGCAAACGGGGTGTTTCTGCCAATCATAATCCCGCGTTCATCAATCGGATAATAAACCATATTACTTAAAGCATCTTTCCATCGAGGCAGATCTGGGTCTTTGATTTGAAGCCTTTCGGCACATGAAATAAGGGTTTGGAAACCCCATCGAGCCAAAGCAATATTCATGCTCACATCTTTGTCATCGCCATATTCATCGGAAAAAGTCAGCGGAAGATGATATTTCCCATCGCTGCTTTTGTAAAGGATGCGGAGGTAAACCGCGAATGTCTTTTTCATCAATGGATAGACATGTTCACGCAGCCGTTGGTCGTCCATGCTGAATCGGTAATGTATGAAATACTGATGCATTAGCCACGGCAGCACAATGATATTCATCGGTTTAACCGAAGCCGTGTCATTAGTCAGGTAAACATTTCCGGAAAGGTCATCGAATCCTGCCGGATTAAGAATTGCAGCGCAGTCGTTTTGGAATTCCTTTGTCACGTTAAGGTTAAGTTTTCCGGCGTGGCGATCAAGAAGCAGATAAAGCGGTTCTTCCATTTCCGGGTGATTCGATACTCCCGCGGTGTAATAGGTAAGCTGGACATTCAGGTTCATCCAAAGACTGAGCCAAACCGTAGGCAAATACCAAGGGCCCAACAAGTCAATAGGTGGTTGATCTGGATGTCCGGCGCTGCCCAAACGATATTGCTGAATCCAGTAAAAACTTTCAAGTCTCGGGTCAGGAAAAGTAACAAAACTGGCCGGATAAAAGGAGTGCCACCACTGGCGGTGTGCCTTTTGTACAGCCACTTCATTTTTCTTTCGTGCCGCTTCTATGGTTGCCACAGCATCGGCTGCAGAACCGTTTCCCGGGCTATGTTTCTCAGCCCAACGGTTGGCAACCGTAATGTAAACCGAGCGGGTATCGTCCGGTTCCTGAACTTCGTTCCAGGCAGTGGCATAATCATCTCCAACCCATAAGGGCTGCGTGACAACTTCTATTCCATTGATTTTTTCAACCCTGAAAGGAGGATTATGCTGATAGGTCATTCCCGGCGAGGGCCTCAACCTTACCCTTGAACAATCGCCCTGCTCAGGACGGAAAGTTAACGAAGCTGTTCTTTCTCCCTGGTCACTTTTCAATTTGAGAATGATGACCTTTTCGCCGGAAGGAACATAGCAACAAATAGTGATGCGTCCCTTAGTGGTAATAATTTCTCCCCTGATTTCGGCATTCCACAGATCAGTGCGGAAGCTGGACTTTTGAATATCTCCTGCCGGCGTTAAAAGCAACTGACCAATGGGTAGTCGTACTCTGCTGAATGGATCAAAACCACTGGCTATCGAACGATGATCGTACACATCGCAGCGCCCGATCTCGAAACGGATCGTATTCTCCTTCAGATTGTCCCTGTATAGAATCGTTCCGAGCAAACCATTGCCCACATAAGCTCCCTCATAGTAATTTTCGGGTATCCTGTTCCATACCAGATCGTGCTTCGATAAATATTCAGGCCAGTTTACCTGAAGTTGCACCAGCGATTTGTTTCCTGCAAATACGGGGTTCTCCGAAAAAAGGAAAAGGAGTAACAGGAGTGAATAAAATGGAAACTTTTTCATCTCTTTAAGATATCAATATTTACAAGTTTTGTATCGCTTCCGATAATGTTGATGTCATATTTTCCGTTTTTAAAGTCAACACAAACATCAGATGATTTATCAAGACTCAACACCTCTTTATCATTAATTTTCAATGACTTGAATTTTACACAGGCCAAACTTTTCAATTTTCCGTCAGGCAAAAAACGGATGATAGCAAAACCCTGACAAATCAGTTCAATAGTATTTTTTCCGTCATTCAGGTCAAACATAGTTTCCTTGATTAAACAATGTAACGGCCCACGATCCGTCGTACAAAGGTTTTACCATGACATTCGTAGAAGCGTTTTTTCGGATGACCTACGCCGACTTTCCCAATGTATCCTGATCAACTTCAATCACTTCAGGATCACATGACACATTAAGGGTAAACTCATGGAGTTTGGTCATATCGCCGCTAAAAAAGAGTGGCGATGCCATCATGCACCAAAGCGACATGTACGCATACTGCTTCGCCGATAACTGGCAAGGAGCACTTGGTGTAAACGTCGTTCCTTTTTGTACACCCATCCAGCCAATTTGTGTGTAAACCGAATCGTTCCACGAACCGGGTTTCGGCCATGCGCCGTATTCGGCATTTTTCAGCTCCACCGCAAAAAACGGTCAAGTTCA
>JAUZOH010000277.1 GCA_030706565.1 Bacteroidota bacterium
CCTCCGTGGTTTTCTTTGAGTTAAAACTTTATTCAAACTTTTTATTCTCCATAAAATACAGGAGAATGAGATCGCTTCGCTTAGTTGTCGTCACAAAAAGTTTACAAAAAAGACTGTGACTGCGTCAACTCATTACGCCTCCTGACGTCGGCTTCATTCAGACAGTACGCAGTCAATAAGGATTTTGTTTTTAACGCTTCGCGGAGGAAAGTCCTGGAACTTTTTAATGAATCACCGGCCTGTTTTAGCCCCTTGATAAAGTGGGGTTGATGGACAATAATCACAGACTTTAATCTTTATTCCGTTTAGGGAAATATTTAGTTGCGAAACTTAAACAATTAATTATAAGAATAAAATAGTTGTATTTGCAAAAAATACTAATAAGACAATGTCATAATAAACTAATGATACGTTTATACTTTTTATTCATGAAGATTGTCCTGATTATTATGATGAGTGCGGACAAATTGGCTTGGTGTCTGGTTAAATTGCCGTATAAAGCATTTTGTAAAATTAGAAGGTTCTGTATATCCAACGGATTCGGCAATTTCGGAAATTTGCATATCTGTTGTAATAAGCAACTGAGCTGCCTTATTTAATCGAATAGTGCGGATCAAATTATAAACAGTCTGATTGGTTAAGGCAGAAACTTTTCTATAGAGCTGCATTCTGCTCATGGCCATATTGGATGCTAATATTGAGGGATCAAAATCGGGATTCCCAATATTCTTTTCAATATTTTGGGTAAGTTTTTCCAAAAATCGGGAATCAACCTTATTTGTTGCAACCGTTGAAAAATCCATGTTGTTGTTTTTACTAAACAGGCTGCGCAATTTCCGGCGTTGTTCTATCAGATTCTTGATTCTGGAAAGCAGTAAATTGGTATTAAAAGGTTTGGTGATATAATCGTCGGCACCAATTTCAAAGCTGTTGAGTTTGATTTCTTCGGAATGTCTTGCAGTTAAAAGAATAACAGGTACATGACTTGTACGTTCATCTATTTTAAGCTTTTTACATAATTCGATTCCATCCATTTTGTCCATCATAATATCGCTGACGATCAAATCTGGAATTTTTTGAACAGCAAGTTCAAATCCTTCTGCTCCGTTTGCGGCTTCAATAATATGATAGGAACTTTGCATTTCACCTGAAAGGAAGGTCCTTAATTCGGAGTTGTCTTCAACAATCAGTATAAGGGGTTTGTTTTTGGCAGAAGATGTTTTTACTTCATCCTTTTGAGGCTGCCCGGCAACCTCTGAAACTTCTTTTAGCTTCGTTTCATTGATGTTGTCTTGGGTTTGTGGATTTGATTCATATATCGGAAGATATACAGTGAAACAGGAACCTTTATTGACTTCACTATCAACCAAAATTGTCCCGTTATGCATTTCTATCAATTCTTTAGTCAATGACAGGCCTATGCCTGTTGCGGCACTTCCTATAGGTTTGTTTTTATTTGCCTGTTGAAAAGGGTTGAATATTTTATCCATGGATTCTGCCGGTATTCCAAAGCCTGTATCAGATATCTTTATTTCAAGATATTGTTCACTGGAGCCCTGAATCTGCAATGGGGTTTCTGACGAAGGTTTTTCTTCAAGGGCTAAAGTGATTGATCCGAAATCTGAAGTATATTTAAAGGCATTGGAAAGCAGGTTAAACAGAACTTTATCCAATTTGTCGGCATCGAAGAAAGTTAATAATTCAGTAAGGCCTGAATGGAATTTGAAAATAATATTGCGTTTTTCTGCATAGTTCTGAAAGGTGTTGTATGTCTTTTGGATAAAATCGATAATGTCTCCCTGATTCCATTCCATTTTCAGATAACCTTCTTCAATTTTTCTTAAATCCAGCAACTGATTGATCAGCCTGGTTAATCTTTGGACATTTTTTAGCATGATTTGATAATACGACTGCGTTTTTGCAGGGTCCAATTTATTTTTAATTAAAGATTCAAGAGGAGCAGAAATCAGGGTTAAAGGAGTACGGAATTCATGACTGATGTTGGTGAAAAATCTTAATCGCATAAGATCCAATTCATGCGTATGTTTTGCATTCAACCGTTCTAATGCTAAGGCGCTTTCCCGTTTTTCCTTATTGAGAAAATATAAAGAGGTACGGAATATTACACTGAAAATAAGGATGGTATAAATCAGATAAGCCCATATTGTTTTCCAAAATGGCGGTTTTATTGTGATTTTTAAAGTGATCAGTGAAGCATTGTTGTAAGCATTCGAATTATAAGCCTTAACTTTAAAAGTATAATGGCCGGGATTTAAATTCGTATATGTTATTTTATGTTCATTTCTTAAATTATTCCAGGAAGATTCCAAACCTTCCATTTTACAGGAATATTGTATTTCCTTAAGTTGATTGTAATTTAATGCTGCAAAGGCTATAGTTATAAAGTTTTGGTTATGATCCAAAGTGATGGATTTTAGCACGCTAATATCCTCTTTTAATGGAGACCCTTTGGTATTAATGCCTGCAGTTTTATTAAATATTTTTAAGTCTGTAAATGTAAGATTGGGTTTGAATGCTGATTGGGAAAATTCTTTAGGATTAAAGGCTGTCAGGCTCTTGTTGCTTCCAAAATACATATAACTGTCGACCGTACAATTTGAATCAAACAGGAAATCATCTGAAATGAGTCCGTCTTCTGTGGTGTAATTTCTGAATGAAGGGCCGGAAGGATTAAATCTGCACAGGCCATTATTGGTGCCCAACCAAAAAGCTCCGGAATTATCTTCAGCAATAGAATTAATGATATTATCGTTAAAGCCGTTATCAGAATTGAAATCTTTAAAAATGCCGGTTTTTAAGTTTAAAAAAGATATTCCTCCGTCCTGGGTCGAAAACCATAAGTTGCCATTTTTTGTCTGATAAAGTGACAATATACCTTTATCTGTAAGGGGTACTCCTTCTTTATCCTTAAAATCATGTTCAAATTTAAACCCTTTTGATGTTTTGATTATTTTATTAAGGCCTTCCTGCGTTCCTGCCCAAATGTTCCCATCCTTATCTTCAAATAAGCTCATGATTGTATTATTGCTGATCGAAGAATTGTCGGATTGGTTATTTGAAAAGTTCCTTATTATTGCATTTGCCTGATCCGGTTTTTCGGCTTCCGATGATTCCAGCAGACTGAGTCCGGACCATGTCCCTACCCATATGTTATTGCTTCTGTCCTCTAACAGGCACATTATAAAATCATTAAGCAGGGTTTTGGCTGGGAATGCTTTGGGATATAACCGGTAATTGATCAGTTTCCCTTTTCTGTATCCGGAACTTTTATCCGGCGTAAACTTTATTATGCCTTCACCTTGTGTGCCTAACCACAAGTTCCCTTTGTGATCGCACATGATGGATTGTATGGTTTTGATTGATTTACCTCCTGCAATAAGAGGCACATCAACGAAGGTGTGGGTGGCAGGGTAAAATTGTTTCAATCCTGCACCCATTGTCCCAACCCAGATAAAGCCTTTTCCTGAATTTAGCAGAGATCTTATTCCTGTTTTAAAATTTGACTTATCGCAGGAAAATGAATTGAACAGATTGTCTTTTAGGCATATCATGTTAATTCCATCCTCATTACAAGCCCATATTGCCCCATCTTTCGATTCGAATATCTGATTTATCGAGTTGGAGTTTAAAGCCGAATATTCCGGATTTTTGTTGGATATGATTGTTGTTTTTTCCCGGGAAGAGGGGTTCCAAAGCACTAGCCCGACATTGTCGGCACTTATCCATATATTGGAATGCTGATCTTTGAAAACCCAGGATGTCTGGGCGTTACTGGGATAATCTTTGATTTGAACACGATCGAATTTAGAGGTTTCAGTATTGAAGGATTCTAAACCGGCTCCATAGCAACCGATTAGAATATTTTTGTCGTCCATAAACGTGAAGGACGAATTAGCCGAATTTGTAAAGAAAGCTTTGATTTTTTTACTTCTAGAGTCAAAATATCCTAAATTCGATGTCGTCAAGAACCAGATTTTACCTGTTCGGGATTCTGTTAATCTGATTACATCGTTATTGGATAACTCTGAAGTCCTTTTGTTAAATTGGTTGATTAATCGAAAACTGTCATATCTGTTATCTAAATGTTTTATTTTAAATAATCCGTCAGTAGTACCTATCCAAATGTTTCCTGATTTATCTACCTGGAGGCAATTGATTGATAATTTCGAAACATTGACGGGTGAGTTAATATATATGGAAAAAGCTCTCCCTGTAATTGAATTATAGCCAATCAGTCCTTTATTATATGTCCCAATTAACAGCAATCCCGGCGTATATTCCACAATAGCACGGATATCTGATTTAGGGAAACTGTTTATTCTGTTTTTATTTGAGCTGATATTGGTAAAGCCATTCAGGTCGAACTTATATAAACCATTGGTCATGCCAAACCATAAGAACCCCTTGTAATCCTGGGCCATGCAGTAGGCTTTGATTTTTGGTAATTCGTACTTCTCATTAATATTTGTAATTAAAATTTTATTGGCTATGCTGGAACTTAGTATAAAAGAAATTAAGCACCATAAAATGAACCATCTTTTCATAGGTTAATTCTATTTATCAGTTGGTTAATAGTAATAAAAAATCAGGGATTTTTAGCAAGGGTAAAAATAGCAATTAATAAATCATAAAAAACCAATAATCATACTTGCCTATGAGTTTATCGAAGCAAATAGAATATAAGTACTTGATATTTAACTATGTAAAAGAGCGTAATAGGCCTTTTAAAATAATTTATGGACAACAATTTCTTCTGGCAGTTCTCCTTTCGCTATGAAAAATTAAATGAAGATAAAGAGGTAAATAATATAAGTTTCGCAAGTAAAATTTAGGCTGCTTCAGATATATGTATATTCCGGAGCAAACTGACTACCATTCCGGCCATATAGACCCTCTTTGCTGAAGGATTTAGGATAATTTCATATCAAAGAAATTGAAAGAACTTTTAAATCACATAAGTTCTAATACTCGGCGAAGCCGTCAAAAACAATTCCTTATTGACGAAAAACTGTCTGAGCGTATTCGCCTACTGGCGAAGAAGCGAGTTTTTTTCGTCACAGTCTTTTTTGCTTCCTTTTTGTGACGACAAAAAGGAAGAATAAAGTTTTCA
>JAUZOH010000278.1 GCA_030706565.1 Bacteroidota bacterium
GTGTTTATGGAAATGATATGGGTCATGTATGCTTATATATTTAATTTACCGGCAAATGCTTCGTTGCAGGGCCAAAACTGACAAAAAGGTTTGGTATGGTTTTGGTTTATAAGTTGGGCAGGATGGCTATTCCCTTTCACCTGGCAAAATAAAAGGTTTCTATTTATACCTATAATTTTTGAAAGGACATACAAGATCCAAACGAAAAATAATGCAACAACAAACCTCTCCGGTGTAGAGCCGGACTGCCTTGTCCCTTTAAATCTTAAAGGGAAAGAAGAAAATATGGAACATCTCCCCATCAAACTTACCCCTCAGAGATTAATATCAAAAATTTTATCCAACTGGGCATTCGGAAATATTTCTTACCTGATAAAAATAATTATTTTGTTTTTTTTTCAGGAGAGATAATCCCTCAGTTTTCATTTTTTAAATCCTTTTAACTTTTAAATTCTTTCTTCTACAATTCCATTGACTTTAATGTTTCTATAACCTGCCTTTCCCAGAATTATCGATTGATTCAGAAAAAATACCTTACGAAACTCCGGATTTATCTCAGTTTAAATAAACGAAATAACAAATAAACAAATAAAATTCAAATAATCAACTAATATGTAACATTATTTAACTCATAATGAAGCAAAAAGATAAAAAATCTTTAGCTGTTTCAATTTTATAAATGTGAAAATCTACTGCAAAAAACCTGCATAATTCTTTTGTTATCAAAAATGCTTTTAAAATAACCGCTCAAATACCCGTGAACATGGGATTTCCGTCCCGTTACAAATTTTTTGTAACTTGCAGCTGAAAAGTTTTAACCATGGAGAAGAAGTCGCAGGAATGGAGGGATAAAATAAAGATCATTTTTAGAACCTTCCATTCACGGAATTACAGGTTGTTCTTTGGGGGCCAATGCATCTCGTTGATAGGCACATGGATGCAACAAATTGCCCTGAGCTGGCTGGTTTACCGCATCACCGGATCGGTTTTTTACCTTGGACTGGTGGGTTTTGCCAATCAGATCCCTTCCTTTTTTATTTCACCTTTTGCCGGGGTGATGACTGATAAATGGAATCGTCACCATATCCTCATCGCTACCCAGGCTCTATCCATGGTTCAAGCCCTCACTCTCTGGCTGCTGGTGATCACCCACAGTGTTACCATCTGGCACATCCTTCCTTTAAGCCTATTCCTGGGTGTAATCAATTCTTTTGATACCCCTGCAAGGCATTCATTTCTCATCGATATGATTGAAAACAGGGAAAATTTAAGCAATGCAATTGCCCTGAATTCGGCCATGTTCAACAGTGCCAGGCTGATCGGGCCCTCCATTGCCGGTATATTAATTGCCTGGCTGGGCGAAGGCCCCTGCTTCCTAATCAACGGATTAAGTTACATCGGAGTAATTGCGGCACTTTTGGCCATGAGATTACACGGTTATTCCAAGCAGGAAGAAGGGAAAAATATTTTCCAGGAATTTAAAGAAGGTTTCAACTATACTTTTGGCTTTTTACCCATCAGAGCCTTGCTTCTATTGCTGGCCCTGATTAATCTGATGGGCATGTCGTACGTTGTCCTGATGCCCGTAGTTGCCAAAGATATTTTGATGGGAGGTTCCCATACCATGGGATTTTTAATGGGTGCCTCAGGTGCAGGAGCTTTATTAGGAGCTTTTTATCTTGCCTCACGCAAGACTGTGGTGGGGTTGAGCAGGAAAATTCCCGTGGCACTCTGCCTCTTCTCCTTATCGGTCATTGCCATATCTTTTTCTAAAAACCTATATATATCGCTTATCCTGATGTTCCTGGCCGGTCTGGGAATGATCACCCAAATGGCTTCAACCAACACCGTCATCCAAACCCTGGTTGACGATGACAAGCGCGGCCGCGTGATGAGCTTCTATGCCATGTCCTTCATGGGCATATCCCCTTTTGGAAGCCTGCTTGCCGGCAGCCTTTCCAAATTAATTGGCGTGCAATATACAATCCTGATTGGCGGTATCGCCTGTTTTATTGGTTTTCTTATTTATGAGAAAAATATGCCTGCCATACGCCTCATCATTCGCTCGGTGTATGAAAAAAAAGGAATACTAACCCCTAAAATACCTGCAGCAGAAGATACCTTTGAATTTCAGGGTTAGCAATAAACATATTTTTCAATATCAGAATTTATAAGAAAGCCCCACTCCTATTGCTTCTTTAAACTGGGTCCTGCGGATAACATTCTGATCGTAAATAAGATTTGTTAAAATACTCGTTGTCAGATATTTTCCTGTTTTCATATTGATCATGGTTTCCCAGTTTACGGCAATATTTCCCCGGTTTTTCTTCACTTTATCTGTATAATTGTTGAAAAGCAACAGCTTGGAAGCAATATTTACATTCTTTACAACATCTTTCTGATATCTAGCACTAAAGGTGGCACCAAATTCAAAGCGGCATTTCTTGCCGTCCTTGATCTTTTGGTTTGAAGAATTATATACAGCCGGATCAACTCCATAAGCTCCGGCATCAGCCAATTTTCTGTCACTGACAAAGGTCATCCGCCCGGCCATAGGCGAAAGATAAACTGAAAGAAAAGCATTGGGCTTATAATCCAACCCTATACTTATTGACAAATACCCAGGAGCATTAAATTTTGAAACCACCGTACTGTCATTCGGATAATTGTATCCGCTGGCAAATTGCGAACGATAGTTTAACAGAGCACTGTAATAAACATTATCAAAAGCCCTATAACCATACTTGGAGTTAAACTCCAGTTTATCCTCATTTTTCCTGATTTTATTGGAGCCGCTCTTTAATAATCCATAACCCAGGTCCAATGAATTGTCCCATACCGATTTTTCTTTTTTGTAATTGGCAAAAAAGTTGGCAATACCCGTTGCAGAGAGCGCGTCTTCACCTCCGGCCGCCCAATTGCTCAAGCTAACCTGATTGAAGGTCAGGGAGAAAAAACCGCCTTTGCTCAGGTGCTTTACGGTATCTTTTTGCGCATAAACCGACCCTAATATAACCATAAACAACAAAAGGGAAATTAATTTCCTTTGCATAATATTTATGTTATAATTATTTAGAACGAAGCAGGTCTCTTATCTCGGTGAGCAATGCTTCCTGTTTGGTTGGAGGAGGAGCAACAGGTTCTTCCTTTTTCTTTTGCAAGCGGTTAAGTCCTTTAACCAGTAAGAAAATGGCAAAAGCAATAATCAGAAAATCTATAATAGCTAGGATAAAATTCCCCAAATTAAGAGTCACTGCATTGTGAACTACTTTCCCTGAAGCATTTATCACAGCATCCTTTATGGTCCATTTAATATCGGCAAAAGTAATTCCGCTAATCAGCAGTCCAATTGGCGGCATAATGATATCCGCTACCAAGGAGGACACTATTTTCCCAAATGCCCCGCCAATGATGATACCTACTGCCAGGTCAACCACGTTGCCCCGCATGGCAAAGTCCTTGAATTCTTTTAGTACAGCCATAATTTTTGTTTTTAAATGATGATCTCTTATCAAATTAAAGTAAATAATTTCATCTACAGGGAATTATAAGGTAAGAAACAGGTAATCCCAGGCCTGATGAATATTTGCAGATCAGGGAAATTACCTGTTCAGGAAATTACTTAGAATATCCTTAACATTCATCGTTTGGGAAGAGGCCTCAATTTTCCCGTTGGGCGTGAGTTTGTCAATAATAGTGGGAAGAAAAGTAGCAATTTTTTCACTGGCAGCTTCCTGAGATATCCCTAACTTTGATGCAACTTGTCCAACCACCTCACTACCCAACACTTCATTAATCTGACCGGGATTGACCGCTTCATTTTTCCCGGTACCAACCCAGGAATTTACAATATTTCCAAGGCCACCGCTGGTCATCTTTCCAACAAGCCCTTCCAGCCCTCCTACCTGCCTGTGGTTGATCAGTTCAAAAATACTGCTGATTGTATTCGTATCAGCACCCGTACCGGCAACCGCGCTACCGGCTTTTTTAAATAAATTTCCCAATAGTCCCATACGATTATCATTTTAAATGTTAAAAATCATAAACACTTAATTAATTATTCCTTACAATATCAAAATAGCAAATGGAAATTCAAACAGGAATCCGATGACAATTAAATAATCAACATTTCATACGTAAATAATTAATTTTTATGGGTCGTATGTAACTCTATGTTTGCTATATTCATTGGCGTTTTGCGTTTATTCGCAAACATGTTCGTTTCATATAAATTTACAGAATTTTATACAAAGTTCATGTGATTTAAAGTTGATCTTTATACTGTTTTATAAAAAAAGCAAAACAGGCATAAAACATGGGCTTGATATGACTGAAAAACAGAACTGATCATGATGGAGCCAAATGAATGTCACCCATGATTGCTTCTGAAAGAATTAGGTTCATTGAATTTTACAGAAAATTTTGCCTTTAATTTGATTTTTTAAAATAATGCTAACAAAATTATAATCTGATTTTCAGAACAGATTAATTGGCAAAATTCAAATCATATACATACAACCACACTTTATATTCAGAAAACTGCATGAATTATTTTACCCGGATTAAGTGAGTATTAAAGCGGTCACAACAGGGCGCATAAAGATTCAGGGAATCCATGCTAACTATGTTCAAATATTTTTCAGAATCCGATAATAATTCAATTTGTGCCGGTTTCTCCGGACTGAACCTGCACAATAAGCCATTATTATCCTGGCTGACAACCATCTTTCCAAAGGCAATTAATGAGTCATTTCTAATGATGACAAATATCCCGTTAGGTTTAAGAACCAGATAATCAAAGTCCTTACGATACCCCATGCCCGTAAATCCTCCGGAAGTGCCTGTTACGCGCCAGTCGCCGTAAATATCTTTCCGGGAATCCGGCAGTACCTCGGAAGCAAAATACTTATCCGCTTTAATCGTATCCATCTCAGAAAAGTTGGTTCTATAAACCTTTTCTTTACTGCAGAAACAAACTGACAATAAAATGAGAATCAGACAAATAATTTTCATCTTTTAATCATTTATTTTTAAAGTTGTTTGTTACATACCGTCTGTAACTTTCACTATAGACTTGTCTTATTAAAATAAGA
>JAUZOH010000279.1 GCA_030706565.1 Bacteroidota bacterium
TCTGAGGGGCTATAGCCAACATCAGCCCAGCCTCCAGGCAACGACCAGCAGCCATCCATTTTTTCCTTTACCAGTAATATTTTCCCATCCCTGAAAATCACTGACCTCACATCAACTTTTGGCGTCTGATAACCATTTTCAAAAGCAAACAAATTAGTTACTTTTTCAACCGGCGTATCTGACAGGGCCGACATCATTTTTACACTGATGTTTCGAAGCTCTTCGTACCGTTCCAGATCAAAAGGATTTGAAATGTATGCAAGTCCGTTCTGCGCAATAGCCTGAACTCTTTTTATATATGCCAACAAATCTTCATTCATTTTCAATAAATTATCATGCAGGTATCCCGAACAATGGGTATAAATTAATAAAAATATTTCAGAATAGCCAAAAATAAAAGAGAGGACAAAACTCAATCCTCGTCATTGCCCTCTCTTTTAGGTTTTATAAAATTTCTATTATGCCTTTTTCATCTTATAAACGCAGAAAAGCAAATAAAGAGCACTTGCCAAAATAACCAACACGGCTCCTGCCTGCGAACCAAGCTGATCAGAAATAAGACCCATGATAAAAGGTATTACGGCTCCGCCAAACACACCGGTAATCATTAATCCTGAAATTTCATTGGTTTTATCGGGACTATGCTGAATGGCTGCAGAAAAGATAATAGGGAATATATTGGCAATGGTAAAACCAATAATTCCGAACAGGGCAAAAAGCAACACTTTATTACCCACAAAAATCAAAGCCACCATAGCCGCAATAGCAACGATGATATTTATTTTGTAGAATTTTACAGGAGAATATTTAGCCAACAGGAAAGCTCCAATGAACGCACCGGCCGTACGGAAAAGGAAGTACATGCTTGAGCCGAATCCTGCATCAATCGTGCTGAATCCACAACGTTCCTGTAAAATTTTCGGTGCTGTTGTATTCATCCCCACATCTACACCTACAACGAAAACAATGCCTAAAAATAAAAGCAGTATGGTTTTGTCCTTTAAAATGGATATCACGCTTCCAAAGGTTGAAGCCTTGCTGGTTACCGGTTCTTCCTCAATGGGAACAGCAAGCAGCCAGATTGTGGAAAGCAGGGTTATTACTGCATAAATAGGGAAAATATATTGCCAGTTTCCTAATTGCTGGGCAGCAAAAGCAGCAATAAAAGGAGCGCAAAAAGAAGAAATGGCCTTTACAAACTGGCCGGCAGTAAGGCAGCTTGTTAATTTATCCCCTTTGACAACATTTTTAAGTAGGGGATTAAGAGAAACCTGAATAATGGTATTTGCAATACCCAGGAGAGCAAAAGCGATCAGCGACATCGTAAAAGTATAGGAGATCAGAGGAATAAACATAGCAAAAATCGTAATGACATTACTAAGCAGTACGGTTTTTTTCCTCCCTATTTTATTCATTAATATACCGGTAGGAACCGAAAAAATTAAAAACATTGAAAATAAGGCAACAGGAATAAGATTGGATAAGGTGTCCCTGAAACCAACACTATATGCCCCCAATAGGTCTTGTTTTACATGTGAAGCAGTGATACCAACAACATCACAGAATCCCATAATAAAGAATCCGAATAATACTGGTAATACTGTAATCAAAGAATTTTTGTTTTTCATTTTGGCTTAGTTTGTTAGTTATATTTTACATTTTTGATAACAATGGTTTGATTTTCTCCCAGAAGTTTTCGTCAAACATTCTGGCACTGCCGATTATTGCAGCATCTTCCATTAATTTGGAAAGTTTAATTTCGGTTTTTACATTAATCTTTTTCAGATATTCTTCGAAACAGGGTCCAAAAAAGTTATAGGCACCAGACACATTGCCCCCAATCACCAATGTTTCTGCTTCAAATTTATTTAACCAGGGCCCCAGGAAACTACCCAGATTCTGGCCAAATTCAACAAAAATCTCCTTTGCCTCAGGATTTTTCTCCGACTCTTCAGCAACTTCTTTTGCTCCCTCTACAGTCCGGTGGAACTTCTCTTCAAAGCGTTTAATGAACCAACGGGTTGAAAACGAATCATCGGCTATTCCCTCTTTAAATGGCAGATGCCAGACACAACCCATTTCGGGTACATCCTCCCGTTCAACTACAGGTACGCCCTCATCAATAAAAGCAGAGCCAAATCCTGTACCTAATGTGATGGAAACCGAACGGCTTTTCCCTGCTGCATTTCCCATCCATGCTTCTCCAACCGCAAAAGCAGTGGCATCATTCATAAAACGTATATCAACGTCGTCATGAAGTCCTAACAATTCAATCAGCTGGTTTTTTACATTAATTCCATATAAACCTTCATATTTGGCCACACCATGAAACAGAGCAAGCCCCTTTTCATAATCAAAGGGTCCGGGCATTGCAAAACCTATACCGGCCAACTTGCTGGCATTAATCGTCTTTAAGGATTGCTTCAAAGCCAACACCCAACGATTTAAAATTTCATCAGCAGATGCCTGATTATCAATCTTAATAGTCGAAAAACTTTCTTTTTCAATCGATTCGTTTTCCAAATCAATGACAGCACAACTAATATGACTTCCACCGATATCAGTACCTATTGCATACTTTTTCATATCTGATTCTTTTACATTTTAATTAAACAATACCGCAAATATTACAATTATTAATGACAAATTTTCAACATTTCAACTTGTTCATCTATAAAAATTTCATATTTTTTATATGACAATTAACATTTAGTATGAAATCCGTTTATTAAACTCAAAACCACCAGCCATATTAAGCCGGAAGCAAATCAAATTACAATTAAGTACTGGCTTTAAGGCTAACAACGAAGCATGTTATATTTACCTTAACCTGTCTTCCAGGTGGACAAATCAGCATACACCTAAAAATTTTCCCGGTTAATTTTCCATAACCTCCCAACCCCTATTGCTTTTTACCCAGTCTTCATTCAGAGTTAATCTGTTTCAAGGATTAGCGGATACTTTCCCTTCAAATTTACCCGGATAAAAATTTTTATAAAAATACTAGAATAATTTTTTTATTTAAATTTATTTATCATATTTGTCTGACAAATACGATAAATATGTATAATTTAAAAATAACAGACCACCAAACCACCTTAGTCGACCAGGTTGAAGATAAATTATTTGATTATTTCAAAGCCATGAACCTTAAACCCGGTGACTCTATTCCCAAGGAGCAGGAACTTGCAGAAGAGTTGGGCGTTGGAAGAAGTGTCCTGCGGGAAGCTTTGAGCAGGTTAAGAATGCTTGGCCTAATTGAGTCTCGCACCAGAAGAGGGATGATTTTGACAGAGCCATCCATACTTGGTGGAATGAAACGTGTCATTGATCCACGAATACTGGGTGATGAAGCTTTGTTTGATTTGCTGGGTTTTAGAATAGCCCTGGAGGTAGGTATTTGTGACCTCCTCTTCAACAACCTGACGGATGAACACCTTCAGGAACTTGAAGAGATTGTTAACCGGGGGGTGGTTTTTAATTATGGAGAATATACTCCGGTCAGCGAATTTGAATTTCACACGAAATTATACGAAATAACCGGTAATAAAACCATCACAGAGTTTCAGGAGGTAATAAGGCCCGTTTCCGTCTTTTTAAAGGAAAAATTCAAAGACTATTTCTTACCCATCAATATGGAACTCGAAAATTCCGGAAAAAGGGTCACTCATAAAGATCTTTTAGATCTTCTTAAAAAAAAGGATAAGGAAGGTTTTCGTCAGGCCATGATAAACCACTTTACCCCTTATTATAGTTTCCTGAAAAAATGCGTACCGCCTCAAAGCCCTACACAAGATTCTTAAAAGTTCAACCAACCCATTAACATTCCCTTGAAAAAAACCTTAACCATATTAGTAATGTCTATAGCTGCTTTTTCTTTGGCCAACTCAATAACAGGTTGTAAAAATGGAGTAACAAAAGAAAAGATAGTGTGGAAAGAACTGGCAACCTTACCCCCTTTAACAGGAGATTCAGTACAACCCGGACTCTCCGGTGTATTTTCCGGAATCATCGGTCAGAATCTTATTATTGCAGGGGGCACAAATTTCAAAAACTGCATGCCCTGGAAAGGAGGGGCCAAAACCTTTTACGCTGACATATATGCCTGCTCTTTTGTTTCGGCTAAAAAAGAATGGAAAATTTATCGAAATAAATTCATCAAGCCTCTAGCTTATGGAGTTTCTATAAGCCTCCCGGAGGGAATTCTATGTATTGGTGGCTCCGATTCGATTAAAGCATATTCCGAAGTATTTCTCATGAAATATAATGGTTCAGCCTTCCAGTATGAAAAATGGCCTTCCTTGCCGGTTCCCCTGGCAAATATGTGTGGAGCATACTTGAGCGGGAAAATATACATAGCCGGAGGGATTGAAAACCCCAGCAGTCCCAAGGCTACCCGTCATTTTTTTGTACTGGATGTCAATGATAAAAAAAACGGATGGAAAACACTTGCATCCTGGCCAGGGGAACCACGCGCCTTTGCAGTAGCAGTTGCACAAAACAACGGAAAGGATAACTGTTTTTACCTGTTCAGTGGCCGGAATATTTCCCCGGATTTTCCCTTAAAAGTATTATCCGACGGGTATGAATACAATCCGAGATTAAAACAATGGAAAAAACTTGATGGTGCAACTGGCCCCAAATTCCCGGTAATGGCAGCTACAGCAGTTCCTTTCGGTTCAACTCATATTTTGTTTTTCGGTGGCGTAAGTAAAGAACTGGCTTTAGAAGAATATAACCTGAAACAAAAAATTTCA
This sequence comes from Bacteroidota bacterium, assembly GCA_030706565.1. Classification (NCBI taxonomy): domain Bacteria; kingdom Pseudomonadati; phylum Bacteroidota; species Bacteroidota bacterium. The sequence goes on from JAUZOH010000279.1 coordinate 4,758, forward strand.
CAGTATCCCGTATTTAAAAATCAACCTGATAATCCGGACAGCGTGAAATATTTTAAAGAAAAGCTATTGAACTTTTATGAAAACCACCCAGGATTTTCAAAGGATGTGGTTCTGTATCAGACAAGCAAAAACACAATAAGCAAATTAAAACAGGCACCATTTATACTACCTGTTACGACAAATGTAATAATAAAGGACAATAGCTTTATCATAACATGTGGAGAAGTAAAGCCCGGGATCAGGACCTCTAAAATATTTTCTGCAAGTGGAAAAAATTAATTATTAAACAGAAAAATCATAACGATCAATAAAAAAAAA
>JAUZOH010000280.1 GCA_030706565.1 Bacteroidota bacterium
ATATTTTTTTTAAATACAGGCTGAATGGTAGGGGTATAAACCACTTTGGCCCCAAAATGAGAAAGTTCCATAGCTTCGGAATAAGATAAATTTCTAATTGCAAAAGCTTTTTCAACTTTCTTGGGGTCAGCGGTCATAAATCCATCTACATCAGTCCAAATTTCTAGTACAGAAGCATCAAGGGCTGCAGCAATGATTGCTGCAGTATAGTCAGAACCTCCACGGCCCAGGGTAGTGGTTTCTCCTTGAGCATTCCTGCCTATAAAACCAGGGATGATGGTGCATTTTGAAGGATGGGCAAAATGTTTGCTGATGAGTCCATCCGTTAGATTAAAATCAACTTTTGCTTTTCCAAAAGCAGAATCCGTCCTGATAAATTCTCCGGGATCAGCATAAGATACATTTTCGATAACATTCGAAATGATCAATGCCGAAAGCCTTTCCCCGAAACTTAAAATATAATCGGAAGTTTTTGGAGTCAAATCGCGGAGCAGAAAAAGTCCGTGTAACACATCCTCAAGGTCCTGCAGCAGTTCGGTTAAAGTTCGTAAGACGGTTTCTCTGCGGTTTTCTGCTATAAGGCTTTTTACAACATCCTTATGTCTATCACATAATTGCCTGAACTGTTCCTGGTAAATGTTGTTATGTAGCGGCGCTTGACGGCAAATTTCCACCAGTTGGTCTGTAACCCCCTGGAAGGCAGATACAACCACGATGCAATTTTCGTCTTGTTTCTCAACAATCTTTTTTACTTCAAGAATCCGTTCAGGGCTTCCGACCGACGAACCTCCGAATTTCAGAACCTTCATAATTTCTTAATTTCTATGCACTTTGTGCTTCAACTTCTTTATTGACTTTTTTGATCATGCCCTGTAAGGCTTTCCCCGGCCCAACTTCAATAAAGGTTTGGGCTCCGTCATGAATCATATTTTCTACGATCTGTGTCCATCTAACCGGAGAGGTTAATTGATCAATAAGATTTTGTTTGATGGAAGCGGGATCGGTATTGGGTAATGCGTTCACATTTTGATATACCGGGCATATGGGAGCAGAGAAAACGCTTTCATGAATGGCATTTGCCAGTTCATCTTTGGCCGGTTGCATGAAAGGAGAGTGGAAAGCACCACCAACCGGGAGTTTTAATGCCCTTTTTGCCCCTTTGGCTTTTAAAAGTTCACAGGCTTCGTCAATTCCTTTAATTGAACCGGAAATAACCAACTGTCCGGGATTATTGTAATTGGCACAAACCACCACTTCGTCTTTTATGCTGTTGCATACTTCCTCGATGACATTGTCCTGTAGCCCAATAATGGCAGCCATGGTTGATGGATTCTTTTCGCAGGCTTTTTGCATAGCCAGGGCACGAGCAGAAACCAGCTTCAACCCGTCTTCAAATGTCAGGGCCCCGGCGGCTACCAATGCGGAAAACTCACCAAGAGAATGCCCGGCAACCATGTCGGGTTGGAAACTGCTTCCAAGCGTTTTGGCAAGTATTACGGAGTGCAGAAAAACTGCAGGCTGAGTTACTTTAGTTTGTTTCAAGTCTTCGTCGGTACCGGCGAACATCAAATCTGTTATTCTAAATCCAAGAATCTGGTTGGCTTTTTCAAATAATTCTTTAGCTAATGGGGATTCATCATAAAGATTTTTCCCCATTCCAACGAACTGGGCACCTTGTCCCGGGAATACGTATGCTTTCATTTTCCTGATTTGTTTTTTACAGACCCTATGGGTCTTAGTTAGTACTTTAGACAAAAATAAGGACTATTGCCGGATTTTCTAAATTTTTAGATTGAAATTTGTCGGCGAGGACTCTAATGTAACTTTGTCCCGATGAGATGAATAAACTCTTCGCGGGTGGAAAGCTTATTCAAAAATTCACCTGTAAAGGCGGATGTTGTAGTGACTGAATTTTGTTTTTGAACGCCGCGCATAACCATGCACATGTGTTTTGCTTCAATGACCACTGCAACTCCAAGCGGGTGAAGTGTGTCCTGGATGCAGTCGCGTATCTGGACGGTTAATCTTTCCTGTACTTGCAAACGGTGTGAAAAAATATCCACAACCCTTGCAATTTTACTCAATCCGGTGATATATCCATCTGGAATATAGGCAACATGAGCTTTTCCGAAAAACGGCACAAGGTGGTGCTCACACAATGAATACAACTCAATGTCTTTGACAATAACCATTTGCCTGTATTCTTCCTTAAACATGGCTTTTTCAATGACTTTAGCCGGATCTGTATTGTAGCCCTGTGTAAAATAGCACATTGCCTTGGCAACCCTTTCCGGAGTTTTTAATAATCCTTCCCGGTTGGGGTCTTCCCCTAAGAGGCCCAACAATTGTTTATATAAAGACGAAATTTTACTGATCTTTTCATCATTGTATCGTTCAATTTTCACATATCCGTCTTCTTCCTTGTAATCATTATCGTTATTGATGATATCCATGATGTTAATTAATTTCCATAGTACTCAAAAAAATTATTTTCAGTCTCAACAATCTTAATGCAATGTAAATCCACTTTAAGCTCGTGCAGCGGGGCTTCCAACTCCCCCCATATTGCTATTGCTAAATTTTCTGTCGAAGCTATTTTCCCTTTCATAAAATCTACTTCGAGATTTATATTTTTATGGTCTATTTTGTTGATGACATACTGCTTGATTAGGGTACTGATTTTTTTAAGATCAGCAACCAGGCCCAGTTCGGCATTAACTTCCCCTTTGACGGTCACAAAAAGCTGATAGTTATGCCCGTGCCAATTTGGATTCGAACATGGGCCATATACTTCCCGATTCTTTTCATCACTCCATCCTTTTTGAAAAAGACGGTGAGCGGCATTGAACTGTTCGCGACGCGTCAGGTATACCATTTTTTTTAATTTCTACAAACCTACTTAAAATTTTTTAATTTATCTTTGAAAAAGTAACAAATCCTTTGAAATCATGAAACCTATAGAAAAAAATGAAAGTTCAATTGCTTTTTGCGGACTCTATTGCGGAGCCTGTAAAGCATTTTTAAATGAAAGATGTCCGGGTTGTCAAGATAATGTTAAGGCCAAATGGTGCAAGGTCCGTACCTGTAATCTTAACCATGATTATAAAAGCTGTGCCGATTGTTCCGAATATCCCAATCCTATGGATTGCAGGGTATACAATAATTTTATTTCCAAGTTAATGGGGGTCGTTTTCCGTTCCGACCGTAATGCTTGCCTGGCTTTTATCAAGGACAAAGGTTATGAAAACTTTGCCCAGTATATGACAGAAAATAGAATTATGACCATTAAAAAGTAAAGGTTAAATCAAAAACTGAACAGGATATTTATTTTGAAAATCTTTCCTGTTAGATAAATTTCCATTAATTGAATATATTGCTTGTTGTAGCCACCAAACCAGAAGTTGATCTTCTTATTTCTGCGTTGGGATTAGAAAAAACGGGGAAGGGGGCTTTTTATACCGGTGGAATCTATAAAAATCATCATATTGAAGTGCTGATTGCAGGAGTAGGAGGCATTTCTACTGTTTATTTTTTAACCAGGCTATTGCAGCAAAAAAAATATGATTTAGCCATAAATATCGGTATTGCCGGAAGTTTCAACCGTAAGCTGAAGATTGGTGCGGTGGTCTGCGTGAAGGAGGATTGTTTTGCAGACCTGGGAGTGGAAGATGGCGAACAATTTCTTACTCTTTTTGATAGCAAGTTGCTGAAGGATGATGTTTATCCTTTTAAAGGCGGGATGCTGAAACCTTATTTTGACATTCCCGGATTGCCCATGTTGCCTCTTGTCAAAGGCGTTACTGTAAATACTGTAAGTGGAACTAATCCGACAATTCAGAAACTTAAGGAAAAATTTTCGCCGGATATTGAAACTATGGAAGGTGCAGCATTTTTTTATGTCTGTATGCTCGAAGGCATCCAATGTATGCAAATCAGGTCTGTCTCAAATTATGTTGAGATTAGGGATAAGGGAAAATGGAATATTCCCCTGGCCCTTGAAAATCTTAAAAACACAATTATTACTATTTTTGAAAATTATTAATGTTTTAAAGAAAGTGGAATGACGAAAGTAAAACTGGGTTTTTCAACCTGTCCCAACGATACGTTTATGTTTGATGCCATGGTTCATGGCAAGATTGATACCGAAGGCCTTGAGTTTGACCTGCTGATGGCCGATATTGAGAAATTAAATAATCTTGCAAGGGGTGGGGAGTTGGATGTTACAAAACTCAGCTTTTTCACCTTTCTACAACTATCCAATGATTATGCCTTGTTACATGCAGGAAGCGCATTGGGAAACGGAAATGGGCCGCTTTTGGTCAGCAAACAGAAAATTTATCTGGATGAAGTAAATGATCTGCACATTGCTATCCCCGGATTTCACACAACGGCCAACCTGTTGCTTTCTATTGCCTATCCCAAGGCTACGAATAAAACAGAATATCTTTTTTCTGATATTGAAGAGGCTGTATTATCAAATGAAGTCGATGCGGGTTTGATTATTCATGAAAGCCGTTTTACCTATCCGGACAAAGGTCTGAAAAAAATTGCCGATATGGGCGAATATTGGGAGAACCTGACTCATTTGCCTATTCCTCTTGGCGGTATTGCTGTAAAAAGGACAATTTCTGATGAAATTAAAGCGAAGCTGAACAGGGTGATGCACAGAAGTGTGGTTTATGCCTTGAAAAATCCGGATTCACCTTTGGATTTTGTCAGGGAATATGCCCAGGAAATGAGCGATGAAGTAATGTACAAACATATCGGTTTGTATGTAAATGATTATTCGGCCGATCTGGGTGAAAAAGGGATTAAGGCGATTGAGACATTGGGGCAGAAAGCTTTGGAAATGAAACTGATCGGTTCCTTAAATGAGTCTTTATTCTAAAAATAAAAAATCAGGGGTTAATCTTTTAACCCTTGATTAGTCCTGCTATTGCTTTTTCGGTTTTTTCGAAATTGAAATCCTGAATTATTTTATCCAGTTTTGCTTTTATCCTGTCGTTGCAAAGGTTGCCAATGCTGCCTTCATGAGTATGATGAACAGAAGTGTCGGGTTTA
>JAUZOH010000281.1 GCA_030706565.1 Bacteroidota bacterium
AAAATTATATGAAATATTGAAAATTTTGGGCAAAAGCCTCTTTGTTTTGTAAAAACAAGTATTTTTGAAACTTGTTTTTACAAGTTCCAGGTAACAATTAGTTTTTTATAAAGCCGTTGGCGTTCACGATTTTGGTGACGCCCTCCTGTTTCTAACTTAACTGACTGGCATGAAAATGTTTTCAAAAAAAATAAGGCTATTACTTCCAAGTTTTATTCTACTGTTTTATACTATCCTAACCTGCAGTGAGTTATGCTTTGCGCAACCTGTCCAGCAAGGGAAAGGACATCCTTTTGTTTGTTCGGATTATACTCAGGGTAAAATTTTGGTTGTTTCAGCAAAAGGGAAAGTAAAGTGGGAGTACCCTGCTCCGCTTTGTAACGATTTGTGGGTGCTTCCTAACGGTAACTTGTTGTTTAATACTGGGCATGGAGTAAAAGAAGTAACGCGCAAAAAAAAGGTGGTTTTTGATTTTGAATCGGCAAGCGAAATCTTTGCATGCCAAAGGTTGCCTAATGGGAATACATTTATTGGAGAGTGCGACTCTGCCCGTTTGCTGGAAGTATCTCCGGATGGTAAAATTGTTAAGGAAATCAGTCTTCTTCCAAAGGGAACCAGCGGTGGTCATGCTTATATGCGTAATGCCCGCTGTCTGGCTAATGGACATTATCTGGTTGCCCATTATGGCTTGGATGTGGTGAGGGAATATGATTCAAATGGAGCCTTGGTTAGGGAAATCCCGGCACCAGGGGGACCTCATAGTGTTGTTCGTCTGCCTGATGGAAATACCTTGATCGCTTGTGCCGATCATCATCAGAATCAAAAGGTAATTGAAGTTGATCCTGATAATAAAATTGTCTGGCAAGTAGCCCCCGGCGATTTGCCTGATATTTCGCTTAAATTCATGACTGGCCTTCAGCGTCTGCCCAATGGTAATACGGTTATGACAAACTGGTTGGGTCATAATCAATTTGGAAAGGCTCCTCATGTGATTGAGGTGACTCCGGATAAAAAAGTGGTTTGGACATTTTTCGACCATCTGCATATAAGCACCATTTCAAGCATACAATTATTAGATATCCCAGGCAATGTCATTAGTGGTGAGATATTCCATTAAAAGTTTATAATGGATTTTAAAAAGAAGGATTTGATTGATCAGGTATTTTCTGAAACTTGATTGAATATCAGAAAAATAGAAATATGTATTAATATATTGATTATGAATAAGTTACAAATTATTTCGTTTTTTATCCTTTATGCTTTTGTTTCAACTGCAGTGGGGCAAAACGCACTTTCGACTTCCCATCTAACGTGCGAATATCAGACAAATCCCTCAGGTATTGATGCCTTGCATCCCAGGTTAAGCTGGCAGTTGAAATCAGATTTCAGAAACCAGCGTCAGTCTGCCTATCAGATCCTGGTGGCCGACAGTCCGGAAAAACTTTCAGCTGGTCAGGGCAATATTTGGGATTCGCGGATAGTGAAATCTTCCCATTCCATACAGATTGAATATGCAGGTAAACCCTTGCAGGCTGCCGGAAAGTATTACTGGAAAGTGAAGGTCTGGAATCAGGACCATAAGGCATCAGCCTGGAGTGAAACGGCTTCCTGGCAAATGGGGCTTTTGGTAAAGTCGGACTGGGGCAATGCCCGGTGGATCACTCTGTCTGAGCTGGATATGGCACGATATACTGGATTGACTGTCGATAGTATTCAGAATAAGGTAAAAAATATTTTACCCCAATTCCGTAAGGATTTTAAAATCCTTAAGCCTGTAAAAAGTGCGATTGCCTTTGTTTCCGGACTGGGGCAATTTGATATGTTCCTCAACGGGCAAAAGGTAGGCGACCATTTTATGGATCCCGACTGGTCGAATTATGAAAAGTACTGCTACTATGTAACTTTTGATATTACTCCTCAGCTTCAGGAAGGGGATAATACGGTCGGGGTGATGTTGGGTAACGGTTTTTATGATTTTCCCCGTGGACGTTACCGTAAACCTCAGTTGGTGCTGATGCACGGACTTCCCAAGATGATTTGCAAAATTCTGGTCAAATACCAGGATGGAAGCTCAGAAATCGTTGAAAGCAATGCTTCGTGGAAAGCAGCTCAAAGTCCTGTTACTTTTTCTACCATTTACGGAGGGGAGGATTATGATGCCACAATTGAACAGGAAGGTTGGGATAAGCCGGGTTTTGACGATTCGAAATGGCAGCCCTCTGTGGTGGTTAAGGGTAATGATACCCTGCTTTCGCAGCAGAATACGCCCAATAAAGTGATGGAAACACTCCCGCCAGTTAAGATTTTTAAAGCACAAAACGGACATTGGGTTTATGATTTTGGGCAAAATGCTTCGGGAATAGTCAGGATTTCAGTGCAGGGCAATGCCGGTGCTGTTGTAAAAATCACTCCGGCCGAACTGGTTAATCCTGACGGTACTGTTAACCAGGATGCTACGGGCAAACCTTATTATTTCTCATACCGGTTGAGTGGCAAGGGAGAGGAAACCTGGCAACCTCAGTTTACTTATTACGGTTTTCGTTATGCCCAGGTTGAAGGTGCTGTTCCTGAGGGACAGGACAATCCGGATGCTTTGCCTGTTATAAAAGCGCTTACAGGCCTTCATACCCGCAATTCGGCCGAAAAAGCTGGCAACTTCCAGTGTTCCAATGATCTTTTCAACAGGACAGCCAGGTTGATTGACTGGGCAATAAAGAGCAACATGTCGCATGTGTTTACTGACTGCCCTCACCGCGAAAAGTTGGGTTGGCTCGAACAGACCCATCTCATGGGCGCTTCTACTCAATATAATTACAATATCTCTTCTCTGTTCTCAAAGACTATCAGTGATATGCGTTCCTCCCAGCTTGATGACGGCCTTATTCCATCTATTGCTCCGGAATTTTGTGTTTTCAATGACGGGAAGGGGCAGCCCAATGCTTTCAGGGATTCCCCTGAATGGGGCAGTGCCTGGATCATTTTACCCTGGTATATGTATCAATGGTATGGCGATACCCGCCTGATGAAAGATAATTATGAGGGTATGAAGAAATATGTCGCCTACCTGGGTTCCAAAGCAAAAGATTATATTGTTGATTACGGACTGGGCGATTGGTATGATCTGGGGCCTAAACATCCGGGCTCCTCTCAGCTTACTTCTATGGGAGTAACCGCCACGGCAACCTGGTATTATGATGTCAACATCCTGAGCAAGGCAGCAAAATTGCTGGGTATAAAGAATGATGTAATTCACTATAACCTGCTGGCTCAAAATATAAAGGATGCTTTTAACAAGAAATACTTTCACAAGGATACCTATCAGTACGACCGCAATAGTCAGGCTGCCAATGCCATGTCTCTATACATGGGATTGGTGGATCGGAAAGACCGGCCGAAAGTGACGGAAAGTTTGATTAACGATATCAGGAGCAGAAATAACAGCCTTACTGCCGGTGATGTGGGTTATCGTTATGTGCTTCGCGCCCTTGAGGAAGGTGGAGCCTCCAAGGTGATTTTCGATATGAACAACCGTTCTGATGTCCCGGGTTATGGTTATCAGCTGGAACATGGTGCAACTTCTCTTACTGAATCCTGGCAGGCACTGCGCGATGTATCGAACAACCATTTGATGCTGGGCCACATCATGGAATGGTTTTACAGCGGACTGGCCGGGATCAGGCAGGAAGAAAACTCTGTGGCTTTTAAGGATATTGTTATAAAACCTGAAGTAGTTGGAGATGTTACCTTTGTAAAAGCCCAATATGGCTCAATGTATGGCCAAATAAAGAGCGAATGGGAAAAGAAGGGAAAGGTGTTTACCCTGAAAATAAATATTCCTGTTAATACCCATGCCACAGTTTATCTACCTTTTAGTGAAAAATCAAGGGTTATGGAAAGTGATAAAATACCTGGAAAGTATGTTCATTTTTTGAGGAATGAAGCTGGATATCAGGTATATAAGGTTGGTTCGGGCTCTTATGATTTCAGGGTGGAAAATTTTAATTAATGTTAATATATTGATAATTAACTATTATTACGATATTTGTTTATCCTCTTTAACTTTAAACCAATAATTATGAAAAAACGAAATTTTATCCTTGGACTGTTTCTTTTGCTCTGTAGCCTGGCGAATGCGCAGGTTTCTGCACCTGTTTTTAATGTAAAGGAATATGGTGCAACCGGCAATGGAAAGTCGCTTGATTCTCCAGCCATAAATGCTGCCATTGATGCTGCTGCAAAAGCAGGAGGGGGGACAGTTTATTTACAGGCCGGCACTTATTTGTGTTATTCCATCCGTTTGAAAAGCAATATAGCACTATATCTGGATCAGGGAGCTGTTATTCTGGCTGACGATTCCACCGGCTACGATGCCCCTGAACCCAACCAATGGTATAAATTTCAGGATTTTGGCCATAGTCATTGGCAAAACAGCCTGATTTGGGGTGAAAACCTGGAGAATATCTCCATCCTGGGGCCAGGACTTATTTATGGCAAAGGCCTTGTAACCGAAGGCGACAGAAAGCCTTCAGGAACGGGGAATAAGACAATCAGCCTCAAGTTTTGCCGTAATGTCAACTTAAAGGATATTTCCATCCTGATGGGAGGGCATTTTGCAATTCTTGCCACTGGTGTGGATAATTTCACCATCGATAACCTGAAGATTGATACCAATCGCGACGGTATGGATATAGATTGTTGCCGCAATGTAAGGGTATCGAATTGCAGCGTCAATTCCCCCGGAGATGATGGCATTTGCCTGAAAAGCTGCTATGGACTGGGCATGGCCCGCTCCACGGATAATGTAACCATTACCAATTGCCTGGTCAGTGGTTTTGATGCGGGGACTATGCTGGATGGAACTTACCAATGCCAGAAAACAAAAACACCGCGTACTGGTCGTATTAAATGTGGAACAGAATCAAATGGAGGATTCAGGAATATAACCATAACAAACTGTGTGTTCGACCATTGCCGCGGATTGGCTTTGGAAACAGTTGATGGTGCCCTGCTTGAGGATGTTTCGATCACCAATATTACCATGCGCGATATTGTGAATT
>JAUZOH010000282.1 GCA_030706565.1 Bacteroidota bacterium
ATTAAAGTTTCGCAAGTAAATATCTCCCTGAATGGAATAAAATTTAACAACTGAGATTTATTGTTCATCATGTCACATAGAAATAATGAACAATATTCCTCTGTGTCTTCTCTGTGTACCTCTGTGTTATTGTATCGATGTATTACACAGAGAACCACAGAGTTTTAACACAGAGTGCCACAGAGAAATCTGTTATAACCCCTTTATACTACTTGCGAAACTTAAATCAAATATATATCCAGCTTTTATGTCGTGATATTTTATGTATTCACCTACGAGTTCTAATTTTCGAAGGAGAAAACTTAATCAATAAATATGTGTATTTTTGTTGTTCCTATGCTTTTCGTTGGGGGATATTATTGTTCCTATGCTGATTTGCAGAGGAAATTTTAAGGGAAAGATGATCAAATAAAAAATTAATATCAAAAACCACTAACCATGCTTATTTACGAACAGGCTACTCTTGTCAGTATAGCACTTCATTACGTTGGATGCAAGATTCAGGAAGAAGACATCAGATTGTCAAAAAAGGAGCTTAAAGTCAGTGAGGAAATAAATAATCTTTTGGTGAATTATTTTCTGCCTGCTTTCAAATCGGAGGAATATTTTCACCTCTATCATGATACCGACTTAAAGTTAAATGAAGTATACAGTTATGTGTCTGAAATTTTTGATCATCCCGATCAGCTATTCGATCAGTCGGTAAACCTGGCCAAACATCTGTATGAGCAAAGCCTTCATCCGAAAATCAAAGGGGGAGATTTTTATACGGTTTATTTCAAAGATTGTATAGTTGACGGGGAGACGGTTGATGCGGTCGGGCTGTTTAAATCGGAAAACAAAGATGTTTTTTTGAAGGTTTATCCGTCGGAATCCGGATTCGAGTTAGCCAGTGAAGAAGGGGTGAACATAAAAAAGCTGGATAAGGGTTGCCTGATTTTTAATTCGGAACGGGAGAAAGGTTATCTTGTTGCTGTGGTTGACCATACGAACAAAGGGGTGGATGCCCGTTATTGGATTGATGACTTCCTGAAAGTGAAACAGCGCGAAGATGAGTATTTTCAGACTCAAAATGTTATGTCAATGTGTAAAAACTTCGTAACCAAGGAACTTCCCCAGCAGTTTGAGGTCTCAAAGGCCGATCAAATCGATCTTCTGAATAAATCGGTGAATTTTTTCAAGGAAAAAGAAAACTTCGATATGGAGGAATTTACCAATGAAGTGATCAGTCAGCCTGAAGTAATTGAGCATTTCAACAATTATAAAAAGGAATACCAGGTCGATTGCGATACGGCTATTGCCGATAATTTTGCCATTTCTGAAACTGCAGTAAAAAAGCAGGCGAGGGTGTTTAAGAACATCATCAAACTGGATAAAAATTTCCATATTTATATTCATGGTGACCGCAATCTGATTGAACAAGGCGAGGACGATGACGGCCGGAAATTTTATAAACTTTTTTATGAAAAGGAATGTTAATCAATAAGATATTTATCCGTTTTAATAATTTTTATTTCCGGATTATATCTGAATTGAAAAATATAAAAATTGGACCTGATCGATCTTCCTGGCCTAAATAAGTTGGTTTTTATGTTGTTATATTAAAACAAGACACCTATTCTGAAACCTGAAGTAACGGCAGCAGGGAAGTCCCTGGCAATGATGGAATATCCATATTGCCAATACTCATAGGGTTTATGTGTACTATAGCCATATCCAAGTCCAAAATAAAGATCTACAGCAAGGATGTTGTTAAAAACCCATTGGTTGCCAACAACAAACAGCATGGCAGTTGAAAATATATCCGTGGAATTTTTTTCATAAACAGAAACCGCAGCTTCTGGCCTAAAGTACATTCCTTTTAATATATGGGCGTATCTTAATCCCTTCAGGTAAAAATCAGGGCTTTTAATAAACTTATATCCTAATCTGAAAGAAGAACCGCCAAGCTTGTCCCCGTAATGTTTTCCCAATCCAATGATTCCAAGGGATAATTCCATACTTGCTCCCGGCTTCAGGCTTCGTTCATAAGTAAAGTCACTGTATTGAAATAAGGGGGACAAGAGCTTGAATTTCAGGCAATTTTTTTTCTGATCTGCATAATTTTCCTGGTTGTACATGGGATTTTGAAAATTCATGACCACTCCCGAAGACAAGATCACTTTGGTTACCTCCGTTTTATCTATACCTTTAAGAATATCATTTTCAGGAGTTTGGTATTTTATCTCATCGGAAGATATTTCCTTGATTTTGCAGGCAATTCGCTCATTATTTCTTTTAACGATAGTATCCTGTTGTGAATACAGATTATAAAGACTAAAAGAAATAAGAATCAACATAACGATCAATTTCTTCATAGTATTTATATTGATAGGTTTATAAAGGAAACCGTAAATGCGTCAAGCAAGATTTTGGAATTTACTTAACGTTTGATGAGTCAGAATCCTGTTTTACAGGATATAGTTGATATCCAAATGACCGGATATCCTTTCCGGACCTTTTAAGGCAACGCTGTTTATTCTGCATGGCAACTTCAACAACAATCAGAATTTCAGTATTTTATTTTATGATCTTTATATAAAGGTACGAAAAAATCTCTAGATAATAACAAAGTTGGAACTTTAAGTTACATCCAGGGGATTAGGCTTAGAATTAAAACCGGAGTAAATCTGAAGGTTGTTTATCAGGCAGGGCAATTTTTTGGCTTGGAGTAGGCGGGCCAGGCCCGCCTGTTAAATTTTAACATGGAGTATTTACATTCCCAAGTGTTTGAAAACCGAATAAACCAGTAAAACAGGCCAGATAATTGCTTTTAATAAGCCTAAAACCCCTATCCAAAAAGTGGCAGCATGGGATATAAAATAAATTGCTGCTCCAATAAATCCCATTCCGTAGACTGCTCCTGATGTAGTATGACATTTGAAATCTTTTTCCATATTTTTCCCTCCTCAAGAATAAGTTTAAAAATTATTGAAAGTTTAAATTTAAAGATTTTTTCAATTGGAACCCTTTGTTTTTTGGTTTAAATAGAATTAGAAAATCATTCTGATCAAAAAAAATCCTGTAAAAAAGTTATAGATCAGAAAAAAATTGTAAATTTATTTATACATGAAATTTTCATGTTAAGTTCTGATTAAAAGTTAAATGATACACCCCCGGGCAAAGGGGTAGATAAAAGAAAAAAAACTATGCTTTTTAATTCATTGAATTTTATAGCTTTTTTCCTTGTAGTTACTACATCCTATTTTTTATTGCCTCACCGGTATCGTTGGTTTTTGCTTTTAATGAGTAGTTGCTACTTTTATATGGTTTTTGTCCCGGTTTACATTCTGATCCTGGGATTTACCATTGTGGTTGATTATTTTGCAGGCCGTCTTTTAGAATCTTCAAAGGACAAAAAGCGGAAATGGTTTCTGATTGCCAGTCTGGTAGCCAATATCGGAGTTCTGGCTTTCTTTAAATATTATAATTTCCTTAATGAAAACCTCACCCTGCTGTTAAAAAATTTCAATATAGGAAATCCTATTCCGTACCTGTCCATTCTCCTGCCCATAGGTTTGTCCTTCCATACCTTTCAGGCGATGAGTTATACCATTGAGGTTTATCGAGGGCATCAGAAAGCAGAGCGGCATTTTGGAATCTACGCGTTGTATGTCATGTTTTATCCTCAGCTGGTAGCCGGGCCTATTGAACGGCCCCAAAATATGCTTCATCAATTCCGTGAAGAACATTATTTTGATTTTGACCGTTTGACTGAGGGGCTCAGAATGATGCTGTGGGGCTATTTTAAGAAGGTCGTTATTGCCGACAGGCTTGCTTTATATGTGGATCCGGTTTATAACAATCCTCATGCATACACGGGATCTACCTTTATCCTGGCAACCTTTTTTTTCGCTTTTCAAATCTATTGTGATTTTAGCGGTTACTCGGATATCGCTATTGGAAGCGCCCACATCATGGGGTTCAAACTGATGCAAAATTTTAAATTACCTTATTTCTCCAATTCCATCGGTACTTTTTGGAAACGCTGGCATATTTCACTTTCAAGCTGGTTCTCGGATTATGTATATATACCCCTGGGAGGCAACAGGGTGAAATTTCTAAGGTGGGTTTTTAATGTTTTGACTGTGTTTACTATCAGCGGGCTCTGGCACGGCGCCAACTGGACCTATATTATTTGGGGAGCCTTACATGGGTTTTATTATTTACTCGAACGTTCCGTTAAAAAGTTACTCCACTTTATTTTCGGTGATTTCGAACTGAAGTCTGTTTTTCGCGTTATCCCGGTAATTTTAACCTTTACCATGGTCTCTTTTGCCATGATATTTTTCAGGTCTAAGGATCTGGACACTGCCTGGTATATAATATCCGGAATTTTTTCAAATCCTGTTTCCCAAATATATATGGGTAATTCTCAATTTGTCACTTTTTTATCCGTGCTTTCGCTTTTATTCTTGTTTTTCGTGGAATATCTTCAATATAAAGGCCTGGTAACCCTGTATTTTTCTGAATCCAAAGTAACCCGGCCAGTCCGTTGGGCTGCCTATATTTTTATGCTGTTTTCCATTTCCATGTTGGGCATTGGGGGGAATAGTTTTATTTATTTTCAATTTTAAGGCCATGAAATTCTGGGTGTTAAAAAATTTGAGATGTCTGGAATTGTTGTCCAAATACTCCATGTTTATTCTGTTAATTGTTATAATGGACTGTGGACTTTCTGATTTTTTTACTAAAGGACTAATCATGTATTTTGGCCTGGACAATCCGGTTAAGGTATTGCTGGTTGGGCATTCACATACCGTATTGGGCTTGGATAAAGAAACTATGGAAAAACAACTTCATTGTAAGGTGGCCAAATATGCTATAGAAGGTGCAAATGCTCAAATCAGGCATACCATGATTCAGCATTTCCTTCATCAGAACAGTGATTCCCTGAAGTTGATTGTATACGATGTGGATGCATTCTTTCTGACGGGGAAGGGA
>JAUZOH010000283.1 GCA_030706565.1 Bacteroidota bacterium
AAAAAAAAGCCTTCCAAGATTTGGAGGGCTTTTTTTTATTATACAGGATTTACAGATTTTCTGTTATTATTATTTCTGTGCAGCTACTGTTTTAAATATTCCATTCCCGGCATATAAAATAAAGGTCTTCTGGCCATCCGGCAAAGAATTCACTGTTACATCAGGCAGGCTGTTGTAGGGATAACTAAAATTAAAGTTAAAGGCTTTGGTCTTATCGGAAACACTGATTTCAACCCTGAACGTGTCAACTTTCCCGGGACTAATAAGGGAAACATCAGTCTGATAGCTGTTAAGAAAAGCCTCATCCACAACATAAAATAAAATTGAATCGTGCCTGCTGAGCAAAATATTGCAATTTGCCGCCGAGTTGAACTTTAAGGTGAAATGGCCGGGCAAAGAAGTAGAATCATCTTTCTTGCAGCTTCCTAAGAAAATTAAAGCAAATAAAAAGCAAATACCTATTTTTTTCATTCTGTAGCTTAAATTTTGGAATCTAAATCATTCATTATTTTAAACAGGAATCGTCATTACATGTTCCTTGCATCCGTATCCCGATTATAAGAATATCCGATTTGAAATCATCATATATACAGGATATTCCAATAATACAGTCTGAAACCAAGTCGGGAATCTTCAATTTAACCTTTGCTAATGTAAGTATATTGATTTAAATTTAAACTAAAAGTCATCTATTTTTAGAAAACTTCGAAAAAAACTGAGTTGATGATAAGATCCTGAAAAAAATTTTCAAGTCCTGAAATGAATAATTCAACTACAAATTACAAGATTGGGCTACTGTATATCCCGATCAAGTCTTAATTTTCACCATAAATGTTGACTTGAGACATAGACACTCAAGCCTTTGGGCCACAATAAATTTTCAAGTCTGTTTCTGTTTTTTTGCTTAACTGTTCAAATATCTTTTTCTGCTATTTCCAGATATTGGCTTGTTCAAGATAACGGGTGGCACGAGCTTCACAGTCTTTTGATTTACTCAAATCACTTGCATCTTTATGTATATCGTATTCCCGGTAATAACTTTCAGCTTCAGACTTTTCCTGCCTGTATAACCTCATATACATTTCATACTGATTTTTCTGATGTTTTTTTTCTTCATTGACAAATTTATCTGTCTGATACTTATTGTATGCGTCATACCTCGAAGTAGAGCTATTAGAAGTTGAAGTATTGGCCTCTGTGGATGAAGATGGGTCACTATAATTTATTGAATTGTTGTAAGCATTATCTAAAGAATTGGCAACTGCTGTTGCTACCTGACTAATTGCATTAGTTATGATAATTATTTTGGTATTTTTACGGGCCTTTATTGCATCTGTATAATTGGGATTAAGAGCAATAGCCTTGTCAAAATAAGTTATTGCTTCATTATATTGCTGACAGGAAAAATAACAATATCCAATGCTATAGTAAGGATAAGGATTGGTATTATCCAGCGAAAGGGATTTTGCATAGCTTGAGACAGCATTAACATAATCCTTTTTATCATAATATTTATCCCCCTGATGCGAGAACGATTTGGCTTCATTGATTCTTTGATAATAATCTTTTACAAATTGCAGGTTGTTTTTTGCAATTTGATTGTTGCCATCCAATTCCAGAGCTTCCTTAAAATCAGCTTCAGCGCTTGCATAATCTTTATTCGGTAAATTCAAATAGCAATAGCCTCTATTTATGTAACAATCAATATTCAGGCTGTCATATTTTAATACAGAGGTAAATCGGGTAATGGCGGCTGAATAATATTGGGAATTCATATTTTTCACCGCATCTTCATAGGCCAATATGCAATATAATTTTTGTCCTTCTTCTATTCCTCCATTTACGGCCGTTTCTATCCATTTAAAAGCCTCGTTTTTATTCTGAATAACGCCCTGTCCTTCATAATAGCACTTTGCCAAATAAAAAGCCGATTCCATATTCCCTTTATCCGCTGACAATTTGAACCATTTAACTGCCTCTTCCATATTTATTTTACATCCACCTTTTCCAAAGTAATAACATGCGCCCAATATTCCCTGGGAAAGTTCGTCACCCTGATTAGCTGCCAATTTGTATAAATTTATAGCCTTATTATAGTCTTGCTTAACTCCCATTCCATGAAAATAGCATCTGGCCATAGCTGCCTGTGCAGAAGCGTTTCCGGCCTTAGCAGCCAGCGAATACCAGTAAATAGCCTCATGATAATTCTTAGTAGTGCCTATACCATTTAAATACAGGTCTCCCAATATTTTTTGAGATAGAAGATGCCCCTGCTTTGCAGCTTTCATCAACCAATCTTTTGCAATTTTTTCATCTTTATGAAATCCTTCTCCGTTTAAATAACATGTAGCTAAATTGTACTGATCTTCAGGATTTCCCTTCTGAGCCAATTCTAAAAATAAATTTTGAGGTACCTGATATTGAATATTAGCTGTTGACATTTTATCAGAATGATCAAATACATTGGAAGGAAAGTACAATTCTTTATTCTGATAAATAAAAGAATTCAAATTGGGACAATAGGAGAAAGCTTTTTCGCCCAGTTTACTTATACTTGGCGGCAATTCCATGGATTTAAGAAAATAACACAAACTAAAAGCATTTTCTCCAATTTCAATAACACTATTGGGAATTGTAATAGATATAAAATAACAATCATAAAATGCATTGGCTTCAATATATTTTACACTATTGGGAATGGAAATGCTATTGATAATTTGGCATTCCTTAAAGGCACTTTCTCCGATTGCTACGACTGTTGAAGGAATGCAATAGAATGACAAATCAAGTTTGGGTGGGAATCTGAGAAGGACGGACATATCTTTATTAAACAATACCCCATTAATTGACTGAAAATATTGATTATCTGGGGATACCTCTATTTGCCTGAGATTCCTTAAATTTTCAAATACTTTACTTCCAATTTCATTGATGGTACCGGGAATTTTTATTGAGCATATATTATTGCAATTTTTAAAAGCATAATCACTGATTGATGTTACAAGATAAATTTTATTCCTAAAGGGTATGCTAAATGGCAATACGATGTCTTTCTTTCTGGGTTCCTTAATATCACCAAAAAGCGTTGTTCTATAAACTTGAGCAACTGCTGCTGAACCCTTATTAAGGTCAATGGTATAAACAATGTCATCTACTTTTACTTCCTTGCTTTGTGAATATGCCAAAGAATAAGTAATCAAGAAAACCCCCAGAAGTGAAAAAAAATGTTTCATGAATAAAATATTTATACAAATTTTATTTTTAAACCTTAATGCAACTTGAAGCCAGGGAATAAAACCACAAAAGAGCATCCGATTTGAGCTATAACAAACATTTTATAAAATAAGCATTTAGAATAAGTTTACATGTTATTCTATTACATTCATTCAAATATAAATTGTTAAAATTATATTTAATATTTTATAAAACCAAGTCTCTAACATTTTTTTTTAATTGTCATACGATACTTTATCCTCATTTATTTTCCATCACCGCGATAACAAAAAGGAAATTTGCCCGACAGGAAGGCATTGGAGCTTTTTGGTATTCTCATTCCCAGATTAATCAGGTATATCAATATATTTTGAATCCTGAAATACATCATGCAAAGAAAACTTCTAGGGAAGAATATTTGGAACTGTTGAAAAAATATGAAATTCGATACGATGAACAATACCTGTTTGATTGGATTGAATAATATGTCACCCCTTCGGGGTTTAAAATAAACATCATTATTACAATGTGTTATAATCATTACATTCCTTCGGGATTATATTCCGGATATGTTGACCGATCCGGGGATAAAATTTACAGAAGAATTATTTATAAAGGCAGATTAATTCATTTCAGAATGGTAAGGAATGATGATCAAATCGGACATTCATTTTTAAAGCACGAATAAGTTCCTTAGATTACTAAGCCCTAATTAATCATTTATCCACCATAAATCCAAATCTTTTAACAACTATTTTATTTACCTCCTATTCTGGTAAAAAATATACATAGTCTGGATTTCAACAGACAGCCTAATTTCAGGGTTAAAAGGGTTAGACAGGATTACAGGATTTACATGTTATATTAAAATTATTTTTATATCATTTAACTTCAAAATTCTTCGGATAAAAAACAAAAGCCCCACGAAACATGATGTTTCATGAGGCTTTGCACTTGTTAACCCTTTTTCTGTAAAGTCTTATTTTCTACATCTTATCCAGATCCCAGATGCCAGTGGCACGTTCCAGCTCAATGACCGAGGAAACATAACGACACAGGGTCTCAAGATAGTCACTTCGAAGATCAACATAAGTGCGCCGGGCATTGATCACATCAACCAGGTTGCTTTCGCCCCGCTGATAGGAATAAACCTTGCTGTTCAGGATCTTCTCGGCATTGCCGATTAAGCCTTCATTATAATGCTCCAGCTGTTTCCTTTGCGCAACAAACGTATTATAGGCCTGTATGACGGATGTGGTGAGCTGTTGCCTGATGTCGTTATATTCTATCTCACTCTGATCTATAGCAAGCTTCGCGGCAACCACAGCCTGCCTGTTAGTGTTTGAAAACTTAAGAGGGATGGATATTCCAGCATTATATGAACTGTATGCTGGAGAAGGGGCTATATTGTTTTTGGCTACCGAATTGTACGAATATCCGGCTTCAAGGCTGAACTCAAATGCCCGGTTGGCCTGCAACAAACGAAGGTTCTTTTCCGAAACCTCCTTGTTTTTGATGGCTATTTTAATATCTCCCTTGTTTTTCACCGCTGTATCAACCAAGGCAGTAAGATTATAATCCCGAATGGACACAGGGAACTCGCCGACAGGATTATAAACTGTATCAGTCCCAACTTTCCCCTGCAATCGGGAAAAATCAAAAAAGGCATTTTGCATATCGGCTTTAGCCTGAAAAACCTGATTAAGCTGGGCTTTAGCCTCAAGGGCCGACTGCAGGGCATCTACTGTATTAGCTTCGCCATCCTTTAA
>JAUZOH010000284.1 GCA_030706565.1 Bacteroidota bacterium
CGTAATTTCCGTGCAGGTTGGCCCATCTTTTCCAATACAAGCACTTTAGCCCCCCTGCTTCCTGCCTGACCTGCAGCCATGAGGCCTGCAGCTCCGCCTCCTATCACTATTACATCATAATCTGTCACTGATCTGTTTATTATTTATGATTACGACTGCTAAAAATTTGGGACATTGCGATTATTGCTATCGCAGCCCATGCAACATTCAAAAAGGCCGAAGGAAAAGCGTGGTAAAAAATAGTATTGATTATTAAAAATACACTTCCGGTGAAATTAAGAATCTGATAAACCACAGACTTGGCTGCAATTTTCCCCACAGAATTTAGCCCATAAGCCACAAGCACTTCCAGTGAACCAAGCCAGCCAATAACATTAATAAAAACCTCGTAAGGAGTATTTCCCATCAGTAATAATTAAGATAAACCTGCTGCCGGCCTTAAAAAAAAGACCTTCAACAGGAAAATTCAATATTTAAATTTATAACGTATACAATCTTAAGGAACAATGCTTAGTTTCATCATATTGGCCTGCCCTTTTTCCCAAAGCGGAGTGCCTACTATATGGATTACAGCATCATTGGTATGCAACAACCCTTTATCTTTCAAAAACTGAATAGTATAATTTATACTTTCATCAATATCATCGAGCTTATCATAGTAATAAGCCCTTACACCCCAGACCAACTGAAGCTTTCTCAATAAGGTGCGGTTGTTGGTAAAAGAAAAAACAGATGCCACCGGGCGATGGCCCGAAATTCTGTAGGCCGTATATCCCGTATGAGAAAAATTAATAATTCCTTTAGCCCCGGTTTGCTGGGACATCTTATATGCATTATAGCATATCGAATTGGAAATAAAATTGTTTGTGTGTTCCTGCGGCGCATGTTCCCTGTTGAAAGGGAAACCATTACTATTTTCGGTATTAGCCTCAGTATAATCGATAATTTTTTGCATATTACGGATCACACCGGCCGGATATTTACCCACTGAAGTTTCACCACTGAGCATCAGTGCATCAGCACCATCCAATACGGCATTAGCCACATCTGTAGCTTCAGCACGGGTAGGGCGAAAATTGGTGATCATGCTTTCCATCATCTGAGTAGCAATGATAACGGGTTTCGATTTCCAGATACATTTATTGATAATTTGCTTTTGTATCAAGGGTACCTGGTCAAAAGGCACTTCCACACCCAAATCCCCGCGGGCAACCATTACCCCGTCGGCAGCATCAATGATTTTATCTATATCCAGGAGAGCCTCCGGTTTTTCGATTTTGGCTATTACCCCGGCATGACCTTTTTTGCTGGCAATCAATTCCTTAAGATCAAGAATATCCTTTGCACTTCTGACAAACGAAAGGGCAACCCAGTCAACCTGATTTTCTATGGCAAAATTGGCGTTATCAATATCTGCAAGAGTAAGACTGGGCATGGAAATATCCGTATTGGGAAGATTAACCCCCTTCTTGGAGGAAATTGGCCCGCCATGAATAACCTTAGCCTTTACTTTATCGTGCCTGTTGGTTTCCGTAACTTCCAACTGTATCTTTCCGTCGTCAATCAGGATTGTATCCCCAATTTCCACATCATGGGGAAATTGCTGGTAACTAAGGTAGAGATGCTCCTTAGTACCCATGCATTTCTCGGTAACAAAAGTCAAAAGATCACCATCGGCGACCTCAATTAAATTATTCTCAACCTCGCCGATTCTGAGCTTAGGACCCTGCAAATCAGCCAAAATGGCAATATTGGTATGTAGTTCTTCATTCAGAGAATTAATGATCTGTATACACTTTTTGTGTTCCTCCTGATTGGAATGCGAAAAATTGAGCCTGAACACATCTACCCCTTCTTCAATCATCTGATACATCACTTCCCGGGTATTGGAAGCTGGTCCTAAAGTGGCTATAACCTTTGTATGTGACCTTACTAATCTCATATCTTACCTATTAAATTACACCTGGGGAAAAACTAAAAAACTATCCTTTATAAATCCGAAAAGATTTTAAATTTTCTTCCCCCTCGGAATAAAAAACATTTCCCAAATTAGACAGTGCAAGATTAGTCAATTTTATGCATAATTGGAACTCAAATCTCAAATAAATGCAAATTTTAACAGGCCACCCCCTAAAAATTGCATGTTATTCCTTTCTGACATATACTTGTCCGGTTTCAAACCTCACAACTTTAATCTTTTGTCCTTTTTCAACAAAACCTAATTCAGACTTGGCATCATAAACTTCATCTTCAACAATAACTTTTCCGGAAGGGCGCAATACGGTATGGGCAACACCTGTTTTCCCGACAAGTTTGTAGCCTTCGCTGCCATAGCTGGTGTAACCGAGTTCTTTATCCTGACTGGTATTTAAAGCCAGATTTTCGAAACGGGATGAAGTAAAAAGTTTCTTGCTCGCCCACAGAGACAAAAGAAAGGAGACAAACATAGACATACAAACCAGGCTGAAAGCTCTAAGAATAACATAAACAGGGTAGATCCCCCCGGTTTTAAAAATGCCATTATCAACCAGGCTGAGCGTCAAACCGGCAATAGTAAGGATAATCCCGGAGATGCCAGTAACACCGAATCCCGGAACCACAAAAACCTCCAGGGCAATCAGGATAAGTCCCGCGATAAAAACCAGCACTTCCCAGTTCTCGGCCAGTCCTTCCAGGTAGAGCGGGGCAAAGTATAAAACAGCTGAAAATATAGCCATGACGATAGGGAAACCCAAACCCGGCGATTGAAATTCGAAATAAATTCCTCCGACAATGATCATGATGAGAATAGCCTGGAGCAAGGGATTCATCAGGAAACCGATAATTGATTCCAGGGCGGTGAGCTTAAATTCCCTGATTGAATAATGATTTATTCCGGCCTGAGCAAGAACACCTCTGACTGTCTCAGCTTTTCCTTCGCAAAAACCCCATTTTATTGCTTCATTGGTTGTTAAAGTCAATACTTTTCCGGTATCATTCAAGTTCTTGATATAAGTCCTTGGATCCACCATAGCTTCTGCTATCAGTGGGTCGCGTTTCCATTTATATACCGTATCTTTTCCGTTAATCAGGGTGTCTTTTCCGTGAGCTTCAGCTGTAGCACGGATCATACCACGCATATACGACTGGTATTTATCCGGCATAGCCTGTCCGGATTGATTGACCACCGTTGCAGCCCCGATGGTGGCTCCCGGCCTCATGTAAATCCGGTCGGCAGCAATGGAGATCAAGGCTCCGGCCGATGCTGCATTATTGTCTATAAATACATAAACGGGCACAGGGCTGTTCAGGATTTTGGTCCGGATTGAATCGGCAGCATCCACGCTGCCTCCATAAGTGTTCATGTGAATCAGCACCAGGTCAGCATGCCAGAGTTCAGCTTCAGCAAAACCTTTTTTAACTATCCTCCAGGCTGCCGGGCCTATTTCTTTTTGCACAGGACAAACATAAACTTTTACAGGACGGTTGACAGGCCATTGTTTTTCTCGTATCCTGCCGGCAAAAGCAGAAATAAAAACCAGGAAGGAAAAAATCACATATAAAAATACCCTTTTCATTGATCAGATTTTAAATTAAATTTTGTCCGGCCGCATAATTGTAAAAAAGCTTTAAAGCGTTCTGCTTTTCAGCATCAAAATCATAATTTATATTATGAGTAAGATAATCGACAATATCGACATCCCGTGTCTGTGAATTCATGGCAAGTTGAGCAGCCTCCTCAATATGAGACAAACCGAATTTCAAAGCCTCATCAAACCTGGCGATAAAATCATCAGGCAAAGGTTTATTAGCCACCCAGCAGGCAAAAACAAAAGGTAACTTTGTAAAATTGAACCACTCCTCAGCCAGGTCATAAACAAACCGATGCCGGGGCGCTTCATGAAAAGTCTTATCGCCAATAATCAGAGCAGCCGAATTATCCCGAATTTTTGAAGGAGTAAAAGGCCCGTCAGGATCTAGCCAGACAGGATTTATTTTCCAGTAATCAGCCGAAAGGACCTTGACCAAAATATTGGAAGTACGGGAATGGCTGTCGAGATGTACCTGTTGAATTTGTTCAAGAGGGACATCGCTGGCCAGCAAAACGGTTTTCACCTTGCCGATTGCCCCTATACAATATTCCGAAATGATATAATGCTCTTTCAGCCCGGGAATAATGCCCACAGGTACAAGTCCAATATCTACCTTATCCGTTAAAAGTTTTTCGGCACAGATCGAAGGTACGTCAAATGACAGTTCTATATCCTCATAAACTTTGCTGTTTTCTATGCCATATACAAAGGGGACAGTATTTGCATAAGAAACGGCAGAAACTCTGATTGCTTTCATCGGTTTAAATATTTATTAGAATGAACAAAATTAAGAAAAACAGCTCACTCCAGCGAATAATAGTTCATGAAACAAAAAGTCCTGAAATAGCCTTTACTAAAGTTTAGTTCCGGATTCTTAAAAAATAATTAACTTTGGGGTTTTAATACATTTTCCTATGTACGAGTTAAATTCGTTAACTGCCATTTCTCCTGTTGATGGGCGGTATAGAAATAAAACCGCAGAATTGGCAGAATATTTTTCTGAATTTGCACTGATTAAATATCGTGTAAAAATTGAAGTGGAATACTTTATCGCTTTATGCCAGCTGCCCCTTCCCCAGTTGAAAGATGTCGATTCCTCAATATTCCCTGAACTCAGGGGGATCATTTCTGACTTTAAGCTTGAGGATGCACAGAGAATTAAAGATATTGAAAAGACAACCAACCATGATGTCAAGGCTGTTGAATATTTCCTTAAAGAAAAATTTGAACAGTTAAAACTTGAACAATATAAGGAATTCATTCATTTTGGACTAACTTCGCAGGACATCAACAATACGGCAACTCCAAGGCTTTTAAAAGATGCTGTGGAACAGGTTTATTACCCGGCCCTGAATGAATTAAGAGACGTTATCCTTAGTTTGGCCTCAGAAGCAAAA
>JAUZOH010000285.1 GCA_030706565.1 Bacteroidota bacterium
GAATATAAAGCCTTTTATGAATTTCTTCGTGAGAAAGAGTTGTCCCTTTCAATGCTTCAGAGAATCTGTTTATTAAAAAAATTTTATCTGATTAGCTATAACTTAGAAAGTCCTCACCGGCAGAAAGAAATTTTAGCTTTCGCCAGCGAAATACTACATATTCCAGGAAATGTTGAAGGGGTAATAGTTGAAGCCGGATGCTACAAAGGAAGCAGTACTGCCAAATTCAGTATTGCCGCGAATATAACCGGAAGGGAACTTGTGGTATTTGATTCATTCGAAGGAATCCCACAAAACGATGAACCTGCACAACGGAATATTTATGGCGGAGAATCCAGTTTTGAAGCCGGCGACTACTGCGGAACTTTAGAAGAAGTTAAATCAAACATCAGCAAATACGGCAATATTGAAAGTTGCAGGTTTGTCAAAGGCTGGTTTGAAGATACTCTTCCTGCATTCAAAGAAAAAATAGCTGCGGTTTATCTCGATGTAGACCTGGTTTCCTCGACCCAAACCTGCCTGAAATATTTATTCCCCCTTTTGAGTAAAGGAGCTGTAATATATTCGCATGACGGGCATCTTCCATCGGTTATTTCGCTTTTTTCTGACAACAATTTCTGGGAAAAAGAATTGCATATTGAACCGCCATTCATTGAAGGCCTTGGGGAGAAAAAACTTTTAAAACTGAAAATTGATTGACAGAATTTTATTTTTATAACTTTGTTTAAAAAGAGCATCCCAACAAAAATTAAAAACAACAAATCATGAAAAAAGCAGTTGCCATTCTGATCTTTGCCTTTGTGCTTGCAGGATGTATGGCACAAAGCAGTGAAATGGTCAGCCTTCCTTCACCTCATAAACAGGGAGGCAAACCCCTGATGCAGGCTTTAAATGAGCGTCACTCTACGCGGCAATATGTTGAAAAAGATTTGAATGACCAGCAATTGTCTGATCTGTTATGGGCAGCTTATGGGATTAACCGCCAGGATGGGAAAAGAACAGCAGCTTCGGCCAACAACAAGCAGGAGGTTGATATATACCTGGCCACTTCGAAAGGAGTATTTTTCTATAATGCCCTTGAAAATGAACTTAAAAAAATCTCCTCTGACGATCTGCGCGAACAAACTGGCAGGCAGCCATTTGTAAAGACAGCAGCGCTGAATCTTATTTATGTGGTCAATAAAAACAAGGCATCAGGAAATGATGATCGTTCAAAACTAATTTGTGGTTCCATTTGCATAGGCTCAATTTCACAAAACGTATATCTCTATTGTGCATCCGAGGGCTTAGGATCAGTTGTGCGCGCCATGGTTGACAAAGACAAACTTGCAGGAATTCTTAAGTTAAATTCAGACCAGGAAATAGTCTTGACCCAAACCGTAGGATTCGTAAAATAAATTCAGGAACAGCCGCCTCAAAAGTTAAACATATTTTATTCCTCACTTAATTCAATGTTATTTATACAAAAACAGGTATAGTATTTTATTTTTAAGAGGGTTTTGCTGCAAGAACAGCATCCTTTTAGCTTACTATCGTGGGAAATAATCAATTCAGAATAACAAAACTTGGTTTTTTTCAGTCCGAATAATTATAAATAAAAAAAATGAATACCTTTGTAAAAAATTGTAAGCGGATGTGTCGTAATTGGTAGCCGAGCCAGACTTAGGATCTGGTGCCGAAAGGCGTGGGGGTTCGAGTCCCTTCATCCGCACTTTGATCTTAAACTAACCGCTACAACTAACTTGTTATAATTCGATTGTTAGTTTTGGCGGTTTTTTTAAAATTATTTATTTTTAAATTTAATTTTATCCTAATGAATATTGCAAGAGAGAACATCGACGCGTTAAATGCAGTGCTTAAATTGAATATTGCACCTGAGGATTATGATGCAAAAGTCAATGAAATATTGAAAGATTACAGGAAAAAAGCCAACATGCCCGGATTCAGACCCGGTAAAGTACCTGCTTCCATCATAGACCGCATGTATAAAAAGCCTGTAATGGCCGAGGAAATTAACAAAATCATGTCCGAATCGATTGGTAAATATCTGACCGATGAAAAAGTTAATATTTTGGGTAATCCTTTACCACACGAATCGGAACAAAACACAATAGACTGGGATAATCAAAAAGAATTTGAATTTTCATTTGACCTGGGACTTGCACCCGAAGTCAATGTTGACCTTTCAGACCAATATAAAGTACCTTTTTACGATATCAACATTGATGACAAAATCATTGATGATACCATTAAAAATTATACCGGGCGTTTCGGCAAGCTCGAACCTACCGATGTAGCCGAAAAAGATGGTACTGTAAAAGGCGCCATCAGCCAGTTAGACGAAAAAGGTGAGGTGGTTGAAAAAGGTTTAAGTGCAGAAAATGCAAGCATCTATCTCAATACATTGGATGAAGAAAGCCAAAAACTTTTTGAAGCTAAAAAAGCAGGTGATACCGTAGTTTTTGATATTAAAAAAGTATATAAAAACGAAAGCGAAATTGCCCGTATTTTCAATATCAATAAAAAAGTTGCCGAAGCGGTTTCCGGAAATTTCCAGGTTAAGATTGAGGAATTATCCAAATATGTTGAAGCTGAAATCAATCAGGAACTCTTCGATAAAGTTTTTGGAAAAGATACTGTAAAAACAGAAGAAGAATTCCGCAACAAAATTAAAGAACAAATTCAGTCAAACTTTGAGTACGAGAGTGAATTCCGTTTTCACGTTGATGCTGAAGAAACTTTTGTTGACAAAATCGAAATGGAGCTCCCTGACGCTTTCCTGAAAAGGCTGATGCTTTATAACAACGAAGGGAAAGTAAATCAGGATGATATTGAAAAAGAATATCCCCGTTTTGAAAAGAATTTACGCTGGCAATTAATCAAAAAAAGTATTGCACAGGCAAACAATATTGAAATAACCGAAGATGAGATTAAGGAGGAAGCAAAGAAGTCAATTAAAAACCAATTTGCACAATACGGTTATTATGATATTCCTGAAGAAGAACTGGAAAAATATTCAGCCGGCATGCTGAAAAAAGATGAAGACAGGGACAGGCTCGCTGACAAAAAAATAGAAGAAAAAATTATTGCCCTTGTCAAAGAAAAAGTGAAAATCGACCATAAAAAAGTTTCACTCGAAGATTTCAATAAATTATATCAGGAAAAAAAATAATTCAATAAATACCATGAATTTAAGGGACGACTTTACAAAATATGCTACTAAGCATTTAGGGGTTAGTAGTCTTGCATTATCCAAATATCAATCCATCGTGGATGAGAATTACATTTCTCCGACCATCATTGAAGAGCGTCAGCTCAATGTGGCTTCAATGGATGTATTCAGCAGGTTGATGATGGACAGGATTATTTTCCTTGGAGTACCTATTGACGATTATGTATCGAACATTGTACAGGCTCAGTTGTTGTATTTGGATTCAGTCGATCCGAACAAGGATATTCAGATTTACATGAATACCCCTGGCGGTTCTGTTTCAGCAGGACTGGGTATCTATGATACAATGCAGTGGGTTAGTTCTGATGTTGCAACAATATGCGTCGGTATGGCAGCTTCCATGGGAGCAGTTTTGCTGACTGCAGGGACAAAAGGCAAACGCTCTGCCCTTCCCCATGCACGGGTGATGATTCATCAACCTATGGGTGGAGCCGAAGGACAAGCTTCAGATATAGAAATCACTGCCCGCGAAATCCAAAAGCTGAAAAAAGAATTGTATGAAATTATTGCTCAGCATTCGGGTAATACTTTCAAAAAGATAGAAAAAGATGCCGACCGTGATTACTGGATGACTGCTGTGGAAGCCAAAGATTATGGCATGATTGATGAGGTTTTGGTAAAATCTAAAAAAGTAAAGCAATAGTTTTTAAAAGGAGTAAGTTGTGGGAATGAAGATTGATAAATGTTCTTTTTGTGGGAAAGATAGGAATGAAGTGAATCTCCTGATTGAAGGGGTAGCAGGTTTTATCTGCGACAGCTGTATCAAACAGGCCAATGAGATTATCGAAGAAGAGAACAGAAAAAAGAATGATTTTGATGTTAAAAAGATCAAACTTCTAAAACCGGTTGAGATAAATGCTTTTTTAAATCAATATGTGATTGGTCAGGAAGAAGCAAAAAAATACTTGTCGGTTGCTGTGTACAACCATTATAAAAGATTACTTTCTTCCCATATCGCCGACAATGATGATATAGAACTGGAAAAATCAAACATCATTATGGTAGGGGAAACCGGAACAGGGAAAACCCTTTTGGCCCGTACAATAGCCAAGATGTTGCACGTTCCTTTTACTATCGTTGATGCCACTGTCTTCACGGAAGCAGGTTATGTAGGTGAAGATATAGAAAGCATACTGACCCGTTTGTTGCAGGTGGCCGATTACAATGTCGAAGCAGCGGAAAAGGGCATTGTTTTTATTGATGAAATAGATAAAATTGCCCGTAAAGGCGATAATCCTTCCATTACCCGCGATGTATCGGGAGAAGGTGTTCAACAGGGTTTGCTTAAGCTTCTTGAAGGTTCTGTGGTACTTGTTCCACCCCAGGGCGGACGCAAGCATCCTGAACAAAAAATGATCCCTGTCGATACCAAAAATATACTGTTCATCTGTGGCGGTGCCTTTGACGGTATCGAAAGAAAGATAGGACAACGGCTGAATACCCAGGTTGTAGGATATCAGGCGACAAAAGCCAACAAGATCGTCGACCGCAAAAATCTGATGCAATATATTGCACCTCAGGATTTGAAATCCTTCGGTTTAATCCCCGAAATTATCGGGCGCTTACCCATTCTGACTTATTTGAATCCGCTAGATCACGATACTTTAAGGAAAATATTGACAGAGCCTAAAAATTCCATCATCAGACAGTACAAAAAGCTGTTCAAAATGGACAACATTGATTTGACCTTTGATGAAAAGGTTCTGGATTATATTGTTGAAAAAGCAATTGAA
>JAUZOH010000286.1 GCA_030706565.1 Bacteroidota bacterium
ACGAAAATCCATATCGGCCACCCACATGGGCAGAATATCATCAGTTTTCGCCGAATCCCATTTATAAGAATTACTGTTTCTTCGAGGAATTATTTCATCAAAATTGTATTGCATACGTAAATAATTAACATTTAGAATGTTGCCTGTGACTCCATGTTTTCTATATTCATCAATGCTTGGTGTCTGTTCACAAACATGTTCGCTTCATCTGTTTGAAAATTTGTATTTCATTGATCAGATGGGAACTCCATACATTTAGTCATGTTCCATTGTATTGCACTTGCCCGTCATGGATGTTTCGTCACTCCATTCTTTAGTTATTTTCTACATGAATTTGACAAGCTCCAGGATTTTTACAGTTTTCATTGATAATAATATCACCAACGCTTTTTGCGGTTATACTGCCGCCTTTCGGATTTTTTAAACTGATAATAGGACCATTGATCTGAGCTTGCAACGTGGAATATTCAAAACAGAGGTCGGAATCATCGGACAGAGTACAATTCTCCATGATCAAATCTGTTGCATAACACAAAGGTTGTGTTCCTGATATTTTACAATTGACTAACCTCAGGTTCTTGGAATGCCATCCCAGGTACTCCCCGTTGATGACGGAGTCGAAAATTGTTACGTTCTCTGTGTTCCAGAAAGCATCCTTTGAATTAATTTCAGCATGGTGTATCTCAACGTTTTTGTCATACTGGAAAGAATAATTCCCCTGTAACTTAAAACCGTCAATCTTTATGTCGGTATTATTCATAAAGATGTAATCGCCGCCATTTACTTCCACATTATAAAGCCCCAAATTGTGGCAATTCCAGCAACATTCGGCGGCATTTGGAAGTTTGACATTTTCAAGGAACAGTCCGTTGAGTTCCCTGAACATTTTGGGTGCTTCCACCCTGGTATTAAACATCCGGATATTTTTCGAATACCAGATTGCAGCTCTGCTTCCTTCGGTAAATAAACAATCATCAATCAAAACGTTATCATTGTGCCAAAACGGATATTTGCTTTGAAATTCACAATTGTAAGCTTCCACATGATTACTTTCTTTAATGGCCGATTCGCCCGGAAAAAATTTCACGTTTTCCAACCGGATATCATTTGTCGCAAACAAAGGACGTTCACCTTCAAATGAGGTATTACTTATCAATTTTGCATTTTTACTGATTGTTTCCAAATTTTCCATATTAATTGAGGGTTGCTTTTATTGATTAAGAAAGTCAGGCATGTTTGAAAATATTTCTGAACATGCCTGATACTAAACATTAAGACTATATATTTCTCAAATAAAAATCAGAATGCTTTTTCAAGTATCTTTTGACTTACTTCCAAAGTAATATCCTGTGTTTCCGAAAGTGCCGTCAACCCATGAACTTTTAACTGTTCAACAACGACCGGTATTTTATCGGAAGTAACTCCATACTGAGAAAGATGAGTCTTCACCCCAAGGCTTTCAAAAAATTCTCTGGTTTTTTGAATGGCCAGATCTATCTTTTCATCTTGGTTACCATCCGTAATATGCCAAACCCGTTCTGCATACTGCAAAATTTTTGCACGTTTTTGCTCGCGTCTTATTTCAAGTAACGCTGGATATATAATTGCCAAAGTTTGGCCATGGTCGATGCCAAATAATGCAGTAAGTTCATGTCCGATCATATGTGTAGCCCAGTCCTGTGGAACTCCTACGGCAATTATCCCATTCAAAGCCATGGTTGCACTCCAGACGTGATTGGCGCGAGCGTCATAATTTTCCGGTTCGGCAACTGTAGTTGTTCCGATTTCAATTAATGTCTGCAAAATACCTTCCGCCATCCTATCCTGTACTTTAGCATCTACAGGATAGGTGATATATTGTTCTCCGGTATGAACAAACGCATCTACCACGCCATTGGCCACCTGGACCTTGGGAAGCGTAAAAGTAAGAGCAGGATCCAATATCGAAAATTTCGGGAATGCCAATTCGCACATAACCGGGAATTTTCCATGTTCATAACTGATAACCGCCCCGTTGTTCATTTCAGAACCGGTAGCCGGTAATGTTAAGACTACACCGAAAGGTACAACTGAGCTCACTACATCAAAAGGAATCGGCATGAATCCAAATTTCAACAAATCATGCAAATCACCTTTATAATGTGAAGCAAGTGAAATAAACTTAGTACCGTCAATCACAGAGCCACCGCCCACAGCAATTATAAAATCAATATTTTCGCTACGGACTATTTCTACTGCCTTTACCAAAGTTTCGTAACGGGGATTGGGTTCAATTCCGCCGAATTCATAAATCTTTCTGTTACCAAGATTAGTTTTAACCTTATCGATAAGGCCGCTTTTCTTGGCACTTCCGCCTCCAAAGGTTATTAATACTTTGGCATCGGCCCGAACATTCTTATCAAGAACATCCAGCCTGTTTTTACCAAAGAAAATCCGTGTCGGATTATAAAAATCAAAGTTGAACATATTTTTATCTCCTTATTTATATTTTTATCTTAATTATTAAGCTGTTTTGCCCATTTCAAATGCCTTTTTCAATGCATCTCCCCTTTTGATGTCGCCGATTTTCCAGGCACCGGTTCCATAAATCACTCCTTTTTCTTCAGCTCCGTTAAGGCAGGAATTAAATCCCCGGAATCCTTCCAAAGTCCTCTCCATAGCCGGTTTGCTATTATCCGCAGCGGTTACAATGAAATAAAAATCTTTATTAGTGATTTCAGTATACCGCGAACAGGTTCTGTCAATCAAGGTTTTCATCTGAGCGCACATGGTATAAAAATAAACAGGTGCAGCCATCACAATGACATCCGCAGAAATCATCTTATCCAGGACTTCAGCCATATCGTCCTTCTGAGGACATCCCCGTCCTGCAATAGTACATGTCCCACATCCCGTGCAATAATTGATTTTTTTATCCTTTAAAAAAACCTTTTCAGCCCTGTTTCCTGCCTCTTCGGCACCTTTTGCAAACTGATCACATAACAAATCTGAATTTCCACCCCTTCGCGGGCTGGAGGATAGAACTAATACCTTCTTATTCATTTTAAAAATCCACTTTAATTTGTCAATATAATTTAAAATTTAACGGCCGGTTCTTTTTTCCAAATCATCCGGATAACGATTTCCTGCAATTGAACCTCTGTCCCCAATTCGAGACTGCTTTTATCGGCAGGAAGAAGATTTGCTTCTTTACCCATTTCATCTTTGATGCCTTTTTGTTCACGCTCGGCCATAACCAACATAAAAGTACTAATCCCGTTTAAACTTCTTGGAAAACCTGAGTAGGCATAAAGTTGTACCAGTACTTCCTTTATTTCATTTACGGTAAGCCCTGCATCCAGTCCTTCATTTAATGCAGTTTTCAAATTAACTAAATCACCTTTTGCGGTCAAAGTAGCAATGGGAATAATACCTTGCTGTTTCTTGTTTAAAACTCACATATTTTGCGCTTTTAATAAGTTACTAAAAATCAATAAAATAACAGGAAAATTATTATTGACCTTGAAATTTTATTTTTGAATAGCATATTCGCATTTTTATCCAGCACAAAAATAGTTTGAGGTTTTAGTTCGTTTTGTACATAAATTACTGGAGCTTGTACCAATTTTACTGATTATGATTTTCAACCGACTAAAATGTTGAAAAAGAGCCTTACCTTTGCAGTAAATTTAATGCAAAAGGCTATGAATGAAATAGTAAAGATGGAGAATGTATCTCAATACAACTCAATGTTCGGACTGGAGACATTTCATCCCCTGGTTAGTGTTATTGATTTTTCAAAATCCCAACAAACACAATTTATTCCGCGAATGAGTCTGGGTTTTTATACAATATTTTTAAAGGATGTCAATTGTGGAGACATTAAATACGGGCGTAATTATTATGACTATCAGGAAGGGACACTTGTTTTTATGGCTCCGGGACAGGTTATCAGCATAGAAAAGAAGATTCCCAGGCCCAAACCCAAAGGAATGGCATTGCTCTTTCATCCTGACCTGTTACATGGCACCACATTGGGCCACAACATTAAAAATTATACTTTCTTTTCTTATGAAGTGCATGAAGCACTGCACCTGTCTGAAAAAGAAAGGCAAATCATCATTGACTGCCTTTCAAAAATTGAAACAGAACTGATGCATGCCATCGACAAGCACAGTAAAACACTGATTGTGACAAACATAGAATTGCTTCTAAATTATTGCGTGCGCTTTTACGACCGGCAATTCATCACCCGATCAAATGTGAATAAAGATATTTTGAGCAGATTTGAAGCATTACTGGATGATT
Source organism: Bacteroidota bacterium (assembly GCA_030706565.1). Taxonomy (NCBI): domain Bacteria; kingdom Pseudomonadati; phylum Bacteroidota; species Bacteroidota bacterium. The sequence continues at coordinate 4,288 of JAUZOH010000286.1, forward strand.
ATTTTGCATCCGAAAAACCAATGTTATTGGGCTTACCTTCAGTCAAATATTGTGCGGATAAACTTAATTTGTCAGCCAATTATCTGGGCGATCTGATCAAAAAGGAAACAGGGAAATCGCCCCTGGAACATATTCAAATAAAGTTGATCAACATTGCTAAAGAACGAATTTTCGATATGAAAAAATCGGTCAGTGAAATAGCTTATGAATTGGGATTTAAGCATCCTCAACACTTTAGCCGTATGTTTAAAAATGAAACAGGATTTTCGCCAAACGAATATAGAAATGAAAGTACTTTGCTAAATTAGATAGTTATGATTTAGCCTGTTTCAGGTCAAATCATAACTACATAATCATAAACCTTAGCGATTAACGCCTGAGGCTTTGATGGTCACATTTGCATCAGGCAATCCGGATGAGCTTACCCTAAGCTTAATATCCCCGGCTTGTCGAGTGCTTTTAATTACCACCAGCGCACGTCCATGCCAGGCTTTACGGGTATTTCCAACATAAGGACCAAGGTCTTTTAAATCAGCATTCCCCACGCCGGCAATGACACCGGGGCCACTGATATTGAAAAGAAGCTGGTTCTCTGCATTGGGCTGAATAGTCCCATCCTTGTCTGTTAATTCAATTGTAACGAATGATAAATCCTGCCCGTCTGCCCATATTTTCG
>JAUZOH010000287.1 GCA_030706565.1 Bacteroidota bacterium
TACGGCACCTATATTAATATAACCCAACGTAGCTGAAATAAATGAAAAATTTTCAAAAGCACCCATAAAATTGGTAGAATAAACGGTTTGCCAAGTCTGTCCGGCGTTATCTGTTCTGTAAATATGTGTGCCTGCAGCAACGAGCCAATTAATACTATCAATAATATGCAAATCATCAATTCTGGAAAATAGAGGAGAAACATTTGTCCATGTTTTTCCTCCATCATTCGACTGGTGGACGCAATAACCTGTAGCTAATAAAATACTTTTAGATAAAGGGAAAATGGCATCAATATCATATAAAGGGAATAATCGATGAATAGTATCATACGATGTACAGGTAATTTGTTTCCAACTATTACCTCCATCTTCTGTTGACAAAACAAACAACCAATTTGAGAGACCGTGTATTCCTGATAAGCCAGCCAGTACAAAACCATTGTTGTTATCCAGAAAATTGATAGAAAATAAAGAAAGATCATTGTTTTGATAAATTGTTTCCCAATTGTTTAATTGATATTCATCATTTTTTGAACAAGAAATAAAAATAATGAGTACTATAATAAACAGTGAAAGTTTCAATATAATTGATTTATTATACATGAGTCGTATTAATGGATTCAATTCTTTGCTCACCTGCCCATTCTTCAAAATAATTTGATGGCTAACCCTCAAAAACAATAAGTTAAAATAGCAATTAGCAGATATTAATCCAAATTTTTCAGTAAATATTGGCATTAAACTTATAATCGTCTCATAATTTCGATACCTTAAGTGTGGCTGTATAATTTGAAGGATTGATGGGTGTATTTCCGGCAGGATAAGGATCCAGTTTTAACAGGCAAATTCTGTAGCCTAAGGTATCTTTAGGTTGATAACAATAATCATCATTAGTACCACAGCCTAAAATAGTTAAAGAAATGGTGGCTGTTTCTTTCTGATGAGTCAAAAATACCTGAATGCTGGCAACACTTCCATAACACAAATAACATATGGATTTAGGACATCTTCCATCTGAAATAACTTTTTTAAAACTTAAGGTAAGGATACTATCCGAAGAGTTTTTATCTGAAACAAAAGGGATAAGTAATTTTGTTTCATTTACTTTTATTAAAAATGGTTCGCCAAGATGGCTGTTATTCACTAAGGAAGTTTCTTTATGGCAGCCAAATGTAATTATCGCAATTACTCCTAACAGAAATAAATATAAACTTATTATTTTCATACAAATATAATTTATTTTCTAAGGTCGTGTAGTAAAGTCTTTAAGTGACGTCAGGTACGATATAATTAACATCAATTGACTGGAATATAGACCGGTCTTCCTCATCCATTTCGTCCCTGACGGGACTTTTATCTGCCACCTATTATCTTTTCTACCAATATTAAGTCCCTGACGGGACTATGAAAACCTTCAGCCCGTTTCATATTTTCAAAGGTCATATTGAACTCCATGTTTGCTAATTTTATTCGTGTTTTGTGTTTTATCCGCAAACATGTTCGTTTCATCATCCTACTGACAGGTCATGTAAATTAATATGTTGTAAAATTCACTAATCAGTAATATTCGATTATGTAGTAATCAGAATACAAAAGAAGAGAAACGTTAATTTTTTCTTTTGCATAGATGATATATCCACATAAGAATAGAACGACTTTCAAATGCATCATTTTAAAGGAAGCAACCATCAGATATAAATGTAAGATGCAGTAAAAGTCAAAAAAGTTGCTTACTGTTAATTGTTTTTACATATTTTGGTAGCCGAAAATTGTAAATTTATTTTCCTTTTAAAACCTTATCCAGGAATGCAACCGTATAGAAAAGGGTTGTATTAAACCAGGGATGGAAAAACCAGAAAGGATGCGGAGTATTGGAAATAGTATGAACTTCAGCGTAAATATGGAAACTTCTGAGTTTTTTAATTTCTTCATCCCGTCCATTATGGAAACGAGGTATGGCACTGTTGATGAAACAGACAGGAGCCGATTTTGAGGAAATCCAATAAATGGGAGACGCTTCTTTCCACATTTCCGGTCGTTCAGCATAAGTCCCACCCAGCCATTTGCTGTCGGCTGATGTTTTATGGGCTTCTTTTGCCTTCTGGGCATTGGCTATAGATTCCTCAACCGTAAAATCGGAAATTCCATCGATGTTAACCACTGCCTGTACTCTGCTGGAAAATTTTGCATTTCCTCCTTCACCCTCATATTTCTTCAATCCGTTAGTGGCACCGATCAGGTTAACCATCTGTCCGCCTGATGAGCAGCCCAGTACAGCGATGTGCTTTCCGTCAATTCCGTATTGCTCGGCATGAGCCCGCATCCAGCGTATGGCCGCTTTCACGTCATGTATGGCTGCAGGATAAAGAGCTTCGGGTGAAAGCCTGAACTCAACGGCTGCCGTAACATACCCCTTTGCCGCGATTTGCTGGGCCATAGGTATTTCCTGAGTCCTGTCGCCCGAACTCCACCCGCCGCCATGGATAAGCAATACGGCAGGATATTTCTTTTTGTTGTCAAGGCGATACAAATCGAGGTGTAATTCCCGCTTTCCATAAGGAGTATTGTCCAAAACGGAATATACAAGATTTTCTTCGGCCACCACTCCCTTAGGCAGCAAAGGATTAACAATCTTTATATCCGGAAAATATTTTTTTTGTTTCACATAAGTCTGATAGATTGTAAACGATGTGTCACGGGGAATCTGTGCTGCTTGTGCCCTTACCTTAAAGGCAGAGGCAAACAAAAGAATTATTGCAAGAGGAATGAACAGATCAAACCTCCTTACGCTTTTTACATCTTTTTTCATTTTTAAATAAATTTAAAAACAAACATAAAAATATAAAATAATAAGCAACGGCAGAGATCAAAGCTCAGAAATCACTTTCAAATTATTTACTGATCGAAATGCAATAGCAGCAATTATTTTAAATTTCCCTAAAAGCAACATTCGCCTCATTTTTTGCCCATTAAATTTATATAAGATCTTTTGTACTTAATTCATTAAAATTTATTATCTTAGTTATTATGAATCAGATTTTTACAAAGCCTCTCATAGATCATCTCCAGTATAAATCAAAATATGAACCATTATGAAAGCACTCAAAATTGTAAGCTGTGTTTTTATTTACATGGCAGTAATTTCAACCAACTGGGTTCCCATTGAAGGACAAACAAAAAGTAAAAATCTCCCGACAGGTTATGCTCAAGCCACTTATTCAGGGCTTACCGATAATGATTTTATGAAAAACTGGATGGTCCTGGGCCCCGTTAAACTCAAAAGATCTGGCAGTAATCCTACTGACAGCGTACAAAAAGAATTTTTCGACAAGGATGAACTGACCAAAGTTGTGGTTCAACCACAAAAAGTACTTCCGGCCTTGAAAATTGGAGATTCAACCTATAACTGGCAAGCCGCTAAATATGAGGATGGAATAATTGATCTTAATAACAAATTCGGCCCTCATGAATATTCAATTGCTTATGCCCTGGCAGAAATTAAAATGGACAAGCCTGCTAAAGTGCTGATGGGCATTGGCAGTGATGACGGCATAAAAATATTTTTGAATGGCATATTGGTTCATAAAAGCTGGATTGGAAGACCAACGACACCCGACGATGATATTGTCGTTTTCGACCTAAAAAAAGGAAGCAACCAAATCCTGCTTAAAGTTCAGAACATGCAATATGGCTGGTCATTTGCCATGCGTAAACCAGGGAAAGACATAATTGGAAAATTACTCATTGAATCCGCAGGTAAAGGGAACCTGGATAATGTAAAAATTCTGACCGAAAATGGAGCGGATTTAAATTTTCAGGATACAACAGGCAAAACTGCTTATATAAATGCTTTAATAAGGGGCAGATTAAGAATAACAGAGTATCTTAAAGAGAAGGGGGCCAATACAGACATTCAAATTCCGGCATTTGATAAATTAGTAGACGACCTTTTCAGGAGTGTACAAACAGGATCAACACCCGGAGCAGCCATATTGGTTTCACAGGATGGTAAGATCCTGTATGAAAAAGGATTTGGATATGCCGACATTGGAAATAAAGTAAAGGTTACACCCGACACAAAGTTTAGAATAGGATCCATTACCAAACAATTTACGGCTGCATCTATCCTGAAACTCCAAGAAGAAGGGAAACTAAGTATTCATGACAAACTTTCGAAATATATTCCGGATTTCCCCAAGGGAAACGAAGTAACCATAGAACATTTGCTTACACATACATCAGGGATCCATAGTTATACAAACAGAAATGGCCTGTATAAATATCTTTACATGCCAATTACATCAGCAGCATTGATTGATACCATAAAAGCCTATCCTTATGATTTCAATCCCGGTGATTTATTTTCATATAACAATTCTGGATTTTTCATCCTCGGCTATATTGTTGAAAAAGTTTCAGGCAAAAGCTTAAATGACTATTTAAAGGAGACCTTTTTCAAGCCATTGGGCATGAATAATACAGGCATTTATTCAGCAAATACTTTGCTCGAAAATGAAGCATATGGTTATTCCACCGAAAACGGAATTTTATCCAAGGCTATTAACTGGAATATGTCGTGGGCAGGAGGTGCAGGAGCATTGTATTCTACGGTAAGAGATTTAAACATTTGGAATGAAGCAATATTCAACGGGAAAGTATTATCTGAAGCCAGCCTCAATGCAGCATTTACATCAGAAGTACTAAACAATAAACAAAAGACAAACTACGGCTTCGGCTGGTTCCTTCAAAATTACCGCGGATATAATTTAATCCTTCATGGTGGCGGATTAGATGGATTTGTTTCCATTTTATTACGTCAACCGGATAAAAAAATAACCATAGTGGAACTTTGCAATTCCACTCCCCCACCTGCAGGAATTGATCCTTCAGCAAACGCCAACCTGATCATGGAATATATGCTGTGGGCAAATATGTCGAAACA
>JAUZOH010000288.1 GCA_030706565.1 Bacteroidota bacterium
ATTTGTTTTTTCATGCTGTGCCTGGGCACAAGAAGAATTACCGGAAAAAGTTTTAAAGAAACATGATGGCAAAGTATTGGCATTGGCTTATAGTCCTGATGGAAAATATCTGTTTACAGGTTCTGAAGACAGAACGATTCGGATCTGGAATGCCGAAAATGGGGATTTGCAGAATACCATCAAAGATGGAATTAATGGTACGGTACGTTCTATTGTGATCAGTCCGGATGGAAAATTTATTATTTCGGGGGTCCGAAATAATTTTAAAATTTTCACCATAGAAGGGAAATATGTAAATACATACAGTAGTTCTGTTACCGATATTTGGACGGCGGCCGTGAGTCCTGACCATAGATATCTTACTTTTGGCTCCTTTGATAAGATTTTTAAGCTGGTGGATTATACCAACGGTAAGATTTTGAAAAGATTTGTGGGCCATGAGAAAAATAACCTGTCTGTTGCTTTTAGTCCGGATGGGAAGTACATCCTGAGCGGTTCATTTGATGAAACCCTTAAGCTTTGGGATGTTGCTTCAGGCAATTGTGTCAGGACCTACAAGGGTCATGACGGAAATATTTTTTCGGTTGCATTTAGCCCTGATGGAAAACATTTCGCCAGTGCTTCAGAAGATAAAACCGTAAAACTTTGGGATGTTGATAAAGAGTTTCCGGTAAAAAGTCTGGCTTTACACAGTGGAGTTGTGTTAACTCTTTCCTATAGCCCTGATGGGAAAAATTTGCTCAGCGCAGGTGCTGATGATAATATTATTTTATGGGAAGTTTCTACCGGTAAAAAGATTTACACTTACATTGGCCATAACGAAACCGTAAATTGTGTGGCATTTAGCCCAGACGGAAAGAATTTTGCCAGTGCCGGCGACGATAAAAAAGTCTTTTTATGGAAAATAAATACAGATCTTTTTGTTGATGCCCATTATCATGATCAGATACAGGCAGCAATGGACAGTACGAAACTATTTATTCCCAAAACAAAATCTGAGAGCCGCGAAGCATTTAACAAAAGGCAGGAAAGGGCAAAGGTCTTCAGAGATAATTTGTACAAGAAATATTACGAATGGTATAAGGCCAATTTTTAGTTTTCCATGGCTTACTAATATTGAAGTGATGAACCCCGGGGCTATGCAGCCTGAGGTTCATTTTTTGTTTTAGCATTTTGATAAATCATCTTTCCGGTAATAATGCCTACTCCGACAAAAAGGCCAAGGAAAATCATTGCGGCTAAAATCAGTGAACGTTTGGGTTTGCTTTTTTTGAGAGGAACTTCGGCAGGATTAAGAACCTTAAATACCGGAGTTTCCTGCTGAACCTTTAACCTGGCCTGTTCAAGCTGTTGCGAAAGGGTATTGTAGAGATTGAAGGCAAGGTTATATTCATTGGTTATTTTTGTTCCGGTAGAAAGGACAGCAGCAGAAATCACATCCCGGTTTGCATCCTGAAAGCCTGCAGAACGGTTTTGCAGGGAAAGATATTTGCGTTCAGCCTCTTCCTGACGGGCTTTGATAAAGTCATAATCGGCCTGGGCTTTTTGCACCCGGTAAGAAACCAGATATTGAGTCAGGTCATTCACTACAGAGTCGGTTAACTGTGCTGCAGCATAAGGATCAGGCATTTCAACATCAATCTTTATCGTTCCTGCAGTTTCATCCAAAACGGCTTTTATTCTTCCTTTCAGATTATTTGCAATAGATTCCTGGTCCGGTGTGAGCTTTAAAGGGCAATTAGCTTTTTGTGCAGGAGCCGGCATTTCCTTTTTTTTGTGCAGGGCACCTATTAATTTTCCTGGCAGGCCAACGGTATATCCTGCAATTATACCTATCAGTGACGGGGGATTGATATCCTTCAGATAGGTGTATACGGATGTGGTTACATTATATTTTGAGATATAAACCTTTTGGTTCATGATCCGGACAATGAACGGAGTACTTTCAATGATAGTGGGATAAAGAGCAGGATTTATCGTCCCATTAGATTGGGCGGCAGCATTCAGATTTAATCCGGATAAGCCTCCAAATTGCTGAAGCAAGCCCGACATGCCACTTCCGTTTTGATTGCTGATTTCCGGCAATAAGACTACTTCGCTTTTATATTCCGAAGAGCTGCCAAAAGCTACCATAATTCCTAAGACCAGGAAGATGGCTACTGTTCTGTAGATGATTTTTCGTTCAGCCCAGATTTTTTTAAAAACTTCAATAAGATCTATTTCATCCGTTGCCTGTTTAGGGGCAAGTTCATTATTCTTTTTTATTGGTTCGTTCATTAGTCCGTTTAATAATCAATTGTTTGAAAAATAATTTCATAACCCATCCTGAATTTTTGCCTGGGACAGCTGATTTAAAAAGAAATTCACCAATTTCCTTAAATTCTAGATTTCGAGTATAAAATAAAAAGCAAATTTATCTTTTTAAGATAACTCTTTAAAATTTATTTTAACCTTTTATCTAACTTCTCGGATATTTATTTTTCTTTCCAAACTAAAACTCCTGCAGGTTCAAGGATTTTTTCACCAACCAGAATTTTTGCTTTTGAGGGCAAATTCATTTCATATTTTTTGTCTGAATAGTTCAGGCTAATTCCAAATCCATCGCGGTATTCAACCATTACACCATCGGGATAATTTTCAACAGGTATATTGATTATGTTGTACACCTTATTCAAAACATCCTTTTCAAAGTCTCCATTTTTACTGTCAACGCCAACATAAGTAACGGTTCCTTTACCCAGACGGCGGAATATTACAGCCGGCTGGCCAGCATAAAAATCGCCCTGGTAAGTAGCCCATGTTTCTGTACCTTTATAAGGCTTAAGTATTTCACCCCAGCTGTCCCATTGGTATTGCCGGTCATCCATTTGTACGGTATCTGGTGACTGCGGAAGGTCGTAGAATGCTATTTCTGAGCCAATCAGATTATAGATAGGTTCTGCAAATTTAGCTTCCCAGAGATGTCCTTCCCTGTCTTTATGGCCTGTCCGGCAGGTAAGGATTAAATTCCCACCTTTTTTTACATAATTTGTCCATTTTTCAATCAGCTGCTTGTCAACCTGCTGATAAGCAGGTGCAATGATTACTTTATAAGCCGAAAAATCAGAACTGTCTTTGATGAAATCTACCGGTGCACCGAACGATTTTAGCGATTTATAGTATTTGATAACATGCCCGAGGGAATTCCATTGTATGGTTTGTCTGTTCTGTTCCATCCCCCAGATATTCTCATGATTGAAAAGTATAGCTGTCCTTCTGTTGGTGTAGGATGCAGGCAGTTTCGCCCCGGAATTGTAGTTTTTCCTTAAAAGTTTTATTTCTTCGATAAATTTCTGGTATTCAAGTCCTCCGGGCGTTGGAGTTATCCCATCATAACTTACAATGCCATAGTGATATTGTTCGTATCCATAAAGGGGGGATCTGAATCTATAAGTGCATGCCAGTTTGCTGCCACCGGCAAATACATGCCACAGCCATAGGTGGACTGCACCTGGCGCAGGCTGGGGATTTATCTCTCCCCAGTTTACTTGTCCCGGTTGGAGTTCCATAACTCCATATATTCCTGAAAGCGGGCGGAAGAAATCGTTTGACATGGCAATGCTTTCGGGATTCCCGAGCCGGTAGCCTTTGGGGCCTATGCCTTTGGCACTGCCACTAACCATATATTTGGTGTAGGTAATAAAATCGAGTTCGTGGCTCATCCCAATTGTTCCGGCATCGTATGAGGGGATATAATTTGAAGTTACCCATTGTCCGGGTTCTGCATACTTTTTGATGACACGTGCCTGATCGTCCAGAAATGATGCCGTTTCCCAGGTGGCAAAACGGGTGTGGTCCAGTATCTGATTAAGGTTCATTCCCCATTGGGCCCGAAGCGGGATGTTTATTTGTGAAAAATCACTGTACTGCTGGCTCCAGAATGCTGTGCCCCATGTCTTATTGAGTGCATCAATGGTATTGTATTTTTGTTTCAGCCAATCCCTGAAACGTTGCTGCGCATCGGTTCCGTAATCATAAAATACCCTGGGCTCATTGTCTACCTGCCATCCCATGATCCGTTTATCTTGGCCATAATGTTTGGCAAGCTGTTCTACCATTTTTAAAGCGTATTGCCTGTAGTAATTATTGGAAAATGAAGCCTGTTGCCGTGAGCCATGATCCCCACTTTGCCCGTTTTCATTTTTAACCAGCACATCCGGATGTGCCCGTTCAAGCCATACCGGTGGAGTGGCTGTGGATGTACACATAATCACCTTCAGGCGGTATTTTGCAGCCAGTGCAATGGCCCGGTCCAGCCAGCTGAAATCGTATTTCCCTTCCTCCGGTTCGAGTTGTGCCCAGGCAAATTCAGCAAAATGAGTATATTCGAAACCCATTTGCGACATTTTTTTTAAATCGCGTTCCCATTGCGATGAATCCCAATGCTCGGGATAGTAATATACCCCTGTGGAAATAAGCTGATCAGCAGGAAAAAAATGTGCTGCCTTTTGTCCGTAAGTATTTACAAAAACAAGGAGGGATAAAATAAGAATGTTTATTTTTTTGAACATGACTTTGACCTTGTGAGGTTTTTACAATTTTTGATCCTCTAATAAAATTTTAAAATCATTCGAAATTTAAACTATAGTGCGTTAAATATTATTTATAAGCATTGTAACTTCTGATCTCATCCAGGGATTTTCTTTTTTTCGTCCGCAATTCTGTTGACCTGTAGCCCATAATGATGATCAGCATGGCTCTCAGGTTATTGGGAATGTTTAACAGCTTTTTTACTTTTTCTTCATTGAACCATCCGATAATGCAGGTTCCAAGGCCTTCTTCAACAGCCTGAAGGCAGAAATTTTCAGTAGCTATTCCTATATCAATGAGCGGGAAAGGTTTGTCCTTAACTGTCGAACCAAATTTAGACGTGAAATTGGGCTTTTCCATTACGACAACCACA
>JAUZOH010000289.1 GCA_030706565.1 Bacteroidota bacterium
ATATTGAATACTACTTATCATGTCCTTCAACATTGAAAAAGACATTATCCCTGCAATCAATATTGCACCGTTCATAGACCAATAAAACCGCATAATAATTTATGCTTCCCGGTGATCATGCCATTGCAAAAATACTATTTACAATTCTTCCTTCGTCATTGTATGAATAGTTTCTGCAAATTTGATCTAAAAATAACTTAGTATTCATCCTTTGTAATCTTCAAATCATAGCCGTTACCAAATCCAACAAATTGAATCTATATTTTGAAAAATTATTTTATCCAAAAATAAACATTAAGACATCATCAGAACTATAGCAAAAATTCAAATTAATTTCATATAATAATTTGAAACCAATGTATCATTCCACAAACAAACAGATAATAATCAAACAATTAAAACCTGTTCAAAAAAAAATGAAACTCTGGTTTTTAATATTTTTTTCATTTAACATGTACATTTTAAGTATAATACCAAGTGAGAAAAAAAACAACTCGACAAAACGGACATGCTAACTTTACTGACATAAAAGTCAAGGGGAAAATTCCCCTCCAAGAATTTATAAATAATTGCCATCATGTACATAATAAAATGAAGCAAAAACTTTTTCAGGTCATATCGAAAGTTTAACAACAATGACATATATCACCTGATTATAAACACTTTGCTATATACTTCACCTTTCACTTCCATATTGCAGAAATAAATTCCAGCCTTCAATCCGGTATGAAATTCCAATTCATGTATCCCTTGGGAATACAGGCCTTTGGCAATAATTCCCATCCTGTGACTATTAATATCAAATAGGCTGACTTTTATATCAGATGGCTCAGGTAAATAAAATCTTATGGTAGTTTTTGAATGAAAAGGATTAGGATAATTTTCAATTTTAATTTCATCATCCAGGAGCAAACTACTAATTCCGGTATTGGTGGAAGGAAATTCAAAACAGCCTAAATCTGGTTTAGTTCCAATATAAGGCAAACCCACATCGATACCTGCATCAATAAGTTTACTGCCTGATGCCAGGTGCATAAACCTGATATCCGGTAAACTTCCGTCAGCCTTGCGGGGTCCGGAAATCCCTGTGGTATCTATGCTAAGGAAATCACTGCTGGTTACATTAAACTGGCTGTCCCAGCTATTTGTAGCAACAATAGCAGAACTAAGCAACGAAACCTTCGACTTCTCGTAGGAAAGACAATTTTTTACCGTAACAACTTTCCCGGGATCTAAAGCCTCGGATATAGAAAAATTATTTCCACCGTTTGCAATGGCTGTGCAATTGTACAAAGTCATAGAGCCCTTATTATGGTTTTGATCAAAACCTTTAGCCTTATTATAAAACGACAGGCAGTTTTTAAGCACGCAATTGTGAACCAGATAATCTCCACCCATCTTAAATCCATTCCCATTCATTTCCGAAGTAGTAGTGACGCCATCCTTTAAATAGCCATTGTGCCAGGTCCAGCAATTTTCAATTGTAGTGGTAATATCGGCCGTAGTTTTCATGTAACCATCCCAGCCATCATCCGAATTATAATAAGAACGGCAACCATAAAAATAATTCCCGTTCCCTACATCAAGTTTTGGGGAAAAGCCATCTGCATTACCACCATTGGTGGTAGTACCTGTTCCATAATCAGCATTCCAGTATGAATCGCAATTAATGATTTTATTATCGTGTGCGCCCCCGCCCAACTGACAACCACCGTCACGATTTTCATAAAAATCGCAAAATTCTATGGTATTATAAGCTCCGCCACTTATATTCATCCCGTTGTCGCCAGCCCCCTTAATCCTTATCCCTTTGATATACCAGTAACTACCGGTAAGAGAAACGCCTCTGTTAGTGCTGTTGACTGCCATCCCGGAAAAATCAAGTACCGGCCTTTGATCACCCGGATAAACTTTCAAGCTTATCAGGTGGTTGGCATCGCCACTTTGAGAAAATTTAATGGTAGTGGTATATTCATAAGTGCCTCCTCTGACAAAAACCGTATCTCCGCCTGCAACAACACTAACCGCTTTCGTAATTGTCCTGAAAGGACTGTTCAAAGACATTCCATTATTTGAATCATTTCCGTTTAAACCCACATAATAACTTTTCTGGGCCAAAATATTGGAAGTGATTAATAAAAGCCCTATAAATAATGAAGTTTTCACAAATGTCTGGCTAAAATCTAAGGGAGTTGAAATCATTTCATTCAGAGTTTGATCCCTTTCCTCTAAAATATTTTCAAACAAAAGGGTACAAACATAATATTTCTATAACAAGTAATTACGAAAATGTCTTACCTGATCCGGTCAACAGAACGGATCAGATCTTCATCTTTTTTGATCGCTTTGTATGCAATGTAAGTCAATACTATAATCAAAAAAGGGATAAAAAACAGCCACCAGAAATAGTTCACATTAAGCGACAATTGACTAATAAACTGTTTGCCTGAGAAATACATCAATACATCAAATATCAACACGAATAGGCAATTCAGCAAACATAAACGCATCTGAACAATTCTCTTTTTAAACATGAAAATTGTAGCCAGATAACTGATGCCCAGGGCCAACCACAAAATCAATAAGGGCCAGAAGGTATATATAAGCCTAGGCGAGTTATGAGTCAGGATATACAGTCCGAATAGTTTAAACGAATACAGGACTGATCCTGATTGTATGATAGCGGCAAATGGGAATAGAGGCAGAATTAAAAGAAGAACAAAAGCTGCCAACAGATATAGCGTTTGAATTCTTTGAATCATAGCATTTTTTATTTGCAAAAATAAAACATTTTTAACAACTTGGTCAAGTATAAAAATAAATCAGACTTATTTTGACATTAGGGCAATTATTACTAAATTTAAACTCTAATAGGTTAAAGTCATTAATAGAGCCAGTTTAACATGAAAGAAGAGGAAGTAAAAGCGCTAATCAGTTTGCTTGACGATCCTGATGAGGAAATTTTCTCCCTGATTTCACAGAGTTTGTTAAAGCAAGGCCCTGAGATTATTCCCGAACTTGAAAAAGCGTGGGAATATTCGTTGGATAGCAATTTACAATTAAGGTTAGAAAAAATCATACAAGAAATTCAATTCAGTCATGTCAAAAATAATCTCAGGGAATGGACAAATTCGGGTGGGGACAATCTTCTTGAAGGAGCATATTATGTGGCAAAATACCAGTACCCCGATTTAAGGTTTGACGATATTACAGAAAAAATCAATAAATTAAAGAGGGATATCTGGTTGGAATTAAACAATAACCTCACGGCCCTTGAAAAAGTAAGAATCATTAACCACGTGCTTTTTGAAACGCATAAGTTTACCAGCAACAGCACCAGCTTTTATTCGCCTCAGAATTCATTCATTAACAACGTACTAGACAGAAAGAAAGGCAATCAAATCACACTGTCTATCCTATATCTATCAGTAGTTCAACAGCTTGAACTACCCATTTTTGGAGTCAACCTTCCTAAAAATTTCATCCTTGCCTATGTGGATGCAAAAAGTTATATGGAAGCTTCCAAGTTGCTGAAAGATTTGAAAAATGTTTTGTTCTACATTAATCCCTATAATAAAGGATCAGTATTAGGAAACCGGGAAATCGAATATTACCTGAAACAGCAGAAAATCGACCCCCGCGATACTTACTTCCTGCCCTGCAGCAATATAGAAATCATTCAGCGACTGCTTCAAAACCTGATATACTCTTATGAAAAATTCGGGCCTCCCGAAAAAATCAATCTGGTCCAGGAACTGGTCAAAATCGTATCCCAAACAGAAATATAATTGTGAGGCCCCCTCAAGCCCCTCTTCAAAAATAAAGATTAGCTGTAAAATTCCTTATACCACTGAACAAATTTTGTAACACCTTCTTTAACCGATGTGGCCGGTTTATAATTCAAATCACTGATCAGATCATCCACATTGGCCCAGGTTTTCTCCACATCCCCTGCCTGAAGCGGCAACAAATTCTTAAGCGATTTTCTGCCCAAAACATTTTCCAGGGTTTCAATAAATTCCATTAACTTAACCGGATGACTGTTGCCTATGTTGTATATTTTATACGGAGCTGACGAAGTGGAAGGATCAGGATTCAATCTTTCCCAATTTTTATTTGCCACAGGAGTATGATCTATAACCCGGGCAACACCCTCAACGATATCATCAATATAGGTAAAATCACGTTCCATCCTGCCCTCATTGAATACATCAATGGGTTTGCCTTCAAGAATAGCTTTGGTAAAAATAAAAAGAGCCATATCCGGACGCCCCCAAGGGCCATAAACTGTAAAAAACCTCAAACCGGTGGTAGGCAGTCCAAACAGATGGCTATATGCATGAGCCATGAGTTCATTGCTCTTCTTGCTGGCTGCATAAAGGCTTACGGGGTGATCCACATTATCGGAAGTAGAAAATGGCATTTTTTGATTCAGTCCATAAACACTTGAGCTACTGGCATAAGCCAGATGTTTAACTTGATTATGGCGGCAGGCCTCGAGAATATTGCTAAAACCAATTATATTACTTTCAATATAAGCATAAGGATTGGTCAAACTGTAACGCACCCCCGCTTGTGCGGCCAGATTACAAACCTTATCAAAACGTTCGTTTTCAAAAAGTTCGAAAAGCTTTTCCCTGTCTTCCAATTTCAGCTTAATAAACTTATAATTGGGATATATAGAACTTTGCAGGAGCTTGCCATATTCAACCTCTTCCTTTGCTATGCCGGTCAATTTGAGCCGCCCATACTTTAGGCGCAGGTCATAATAATCATTGATAGAATCAAGCCCAACAACTTCATAACCATTTGATATCAATCTTTTAGCCAAATGAAAACCGATAAAACCGGCAGTACCTGTAATTAAAATTTTCATTTAAAATATTTTTAATACAATAATGGACAAAAACAAAATACACGACCCCAAAAAGGCC
>JAUZOH010000290.1 GCA_030706565.1 Bacteroidota bacterium
GGATTATAGCAAACTTAATTCCTATGATAAAATAGTTTCTAATAAGTTTAAGGATAATAAAGGGAAATTACCTTGGCCTTGTGATAGAGGTATTATTGTGAGTGCTTTTGGTCAACATGAACACCCAGTTTTAAAAGGAGTAATTATTAGAAATTATGGAATTGATTTAAGCGTTCCCAAAGGTTCTATTATAAGATCTATTTTTGGTGGGGAAATTTCTAAAGTTGTTGCTATTCCGGGCGCTAATTATACAGTGATCATTCGTCATGGAAGCTATTTAAGTGTATACCAAAATTTAGTTGATGTAAAAGTTCATGCTGGTGATAATGTAAATATTCGCCAGAATTTAGGATATGCTTATTTTGATAATGAAAATAATAGCTCTGTTGTACATATTGAAATATGGGAAGAGTTTAATAGATTGGATCCGGCCAGATGGTTAAGCAGGCATTAAGATATTTTAGTTTAGTATATTGAGTAAAGGACTGTAATTTTTGAGTTTTACATTTTTTTATGTAATTTGGAACAAAAAATTTGTTTGTAATATTTTAATTTTACACTACAAATTAGTAACCAAAAATTAATATTTTTTGTATAAAGAGTAATTAAATTTTAATTCTGGAATTCATAACTTTAGCTAAAATCAAATACTAAATCTATGGAAAAAAGCATAAATATTTCATCTAAAATTGAAAACTTAAGAGTCATTGAAAAAATTATTGATGAAATATCTGCTCAATGCTGCTTAAGCAACGAAATTTATGGGAATGTTTTGATTGCTACTCTTGAAGCTGTTAATAATGCTATTACCCATGGAAATAAATTAGACGAAACCAAAATTGTGACCTTAAGTTTCGTATGCAGTGAAGAGGAATTAAAAATCGTTGTGATTGACCAAGGTTGTGGTTTTGACTATTTGCATATACCTGATCCTACAGCTCCGGAAAATTTAGAAAATATTAATGGAAGAGGAATTTTCCTTATGGAAAAACTCTCTGATGAATTGAATTTTTACAATAAGGGAAGTAAAGTAGAACTTATTTTTAATCTTACATAAATTGGCAATAAATTATTTTTCCCAGGATATTGATTTTATCCTGAAAGGTAAATGTGATACGAGAAGATGGATCGCGAAAGTGATACATCTTTTTCATTTTAAAGCGGGTGATATTAATTATATTTTCGTCAGTAATAATTATATTCTTGAAATCAATCAAAAATATTTAGCTCATGATTATTTTACGGATATCATCACTTTTGATAACTCCGAAAAAAAAGATGTAATTAACGGGGACATTTATATTAGCATAGATACTGTTAAATCGAACGCAACAAAGTATGATGTAACCTTTGAAAATGAATTAAAAAGGGTGATGATACATGGTATCCTTCATTTAATCGGGTTTAATGATCATACCGAAGAGGAAAAAATTGTAATGAGGGAAAAAGAAGATAGTTGTTTAAAATTACTTTTTAGTTGATAGGATAGAAGTGATGATAAAAGATTATGATATAATTGTAGTTGGTGCTGGTCATGCAGGTTGTGAAGCTGCTGCTGCTTCTGCAAATATGGGGGCTAAAACTTTACTCATTACCATGGATATGACAAAAATGGGGCAGATGTCGTGTAATCCTGCGATGGGTGGAATTGCAAAAGGACAAATTGTAAGGGAAATAGATGCACTTGGAGGATATTCGGGAATTGTAACAGATATGACTTCCATTCAGTTTCGTATGTTGAATATTTCAAAGGGCCCTGCTATGTGGAGTCCCAGGTCTCAGTGTGACCGTATGCAGTTTAGCCGTCACTGGAGAATGGTGCTAGAAGGAATAGAAAATTTGGATTTCTGGCAGGATAATGTTTTGGAATTACTATTAAAGGATGATGCTGTTGTTGGTGTAAAAACCCAAATGAATGTTACATTTTATTCAAAAGCAGTTGTTTTGACCAATGGAACATTTTTAAATGGATTGATACATGTTGGGCGAACCCATTTCGGTGGAGGTAGGATA
The DNA here is from genome assembly GCA_030706565.1 of Bacteroidota bacterium. Classification (NCBI taxonomy): domain Bacteria; kingdom Pseudomonadati; phylum Bacteroidota; species Bacteroidota bacterium. Next base: position 2,014 of record JAUZOH010000290.1, read on the forward strand.
GGGGAGCTTCCCTCAATTGGTATTTCACAACAATTGAATCAGATTGGTTTTGAAGTTGGAAGGATGAAAACAGGTACTCCTGCAAGATTAGATGGCCGATCTATAGATTATTCAAAACTCATTGAACAAAAGGGTGACGATGAAGGGAAATTTTCATTTTTAAAAAATACTGCAGAGAAATTAAAACAAAGAAGTTGTTATATTACCTATACCAATAAAGCAGTACATGATATTTTAAGGACAGGATTCAAAGATTCTCCTTTGTTTCAGGGAATAATTAAAGGCAAAGGGCCGAGATATTGCCCGAGTATCGAAGATAAAATCGTTACATTTTCGGGCAGGGATAAACATCAGATATTTTTAGAACCTGAGGGTGAGCATACCATAGAATATTATATTAATGGATTTTCTTCTTCGCTTCCCTGGGATATACAATATGAAGGTTTAAAAAAAATAAAAGGGCTTGAAAATGTCCGGATATTCCGACCTGGTTATGCCATAGAATATGATTATTATCCTCCAATACAATTGAATCATAATCTGGAAACAAAAAGGATAGAAAATTTATTTTTCGCAGGTCAGATTAACGGAACAACTGGTTATGAAGAAGCCGCATCCCAGGGTTTAATGGCTGGAATAAATGCTGCCTTAAAAATTAAAGGTGAGCCCGAATTTGTTTTGAGCAGGGATCAATCTTATATAGGGGTGCTGATTGACGATTTGGTTACAAAAGGAGTAGACGAACCCTATAGGATGTTTACTGCAAGGGCAGAATATAGGATATTACTTCGTCAGGATAATGCGGATGAGAGATTGACGGATTTATCATATAATATTGGATTGGCAAAAAAGGACAGAGTAGATTTCACAAGAGAAAAATATGCAAAGAAAAATTTGGTCATGGATTTTTTAAAAGAATATAGTATTGCTCCGGATGAGATCAATCCTTTTTTAGATAGGAAAAAATCATCCACCCTTAAATATGGGGTAAAATTAAAAGATCTTTTATTAAGGCCTGAGATATCAATAAGGGAATTGTGCAGTTCGGTTAAAAGCCTTGCAGATCTGGCTAATACTCTGGGCGAAAATAGCCAAGAAATATTGGAAAGTTGTGAAATTTCCTTGAAATACGATGGATATATAGAAAGGGAGAAGCAATTGGCAAAAAAAATGAAAAGGCTGGAGGATATCAAAATACCGGACAAATTTAATTTCAGTTCGTTAAATTCATTATCTACAGAGGCCAGACAAAAATTAACCAGGATTTCTCCAAGAACGATAGGGCAGGCTTCAAGAATACCTGGAGTTTCTCCTTCGGATGTAAACATTCTCCTGGTCTATTTGGGAAGATAAAATGTTCCACGTGGAACTTTAAGCTTTTTAAAAAACTTACAACAGTAAAAAATATACAAATATTATTATAAAAAAATTTACATTTTTAATCCTCAATTGTTATCCTTGTAATTGTTTTTGATTTTTCTAAAAGTCTGATGTCTAAATTTGATGTTTTTGTGTTCCACGTGGAACATGAACTAAAATTCTGAAATTATGGACGTGTCTTATTCTATTGAAGGGAATATCGTTGATATTGAAAGAAGAAAAATATTTAAGGGCAAAATATCTGTTGAAGGCAATAAAATCCTGGATATTCTGCCATGCGATGTAAAAAACGATTGTTTTATTCTTCCAGGCCTTATAGATTCGCATGTGCATATTGAATCTTCAATGTTAATTCCATCTGAATTTGCTAAAAATGCCCTTCGCCATGGTACAGTCGCATCCCTTTGTGACCCTCATGAAATAGCCAATGTCTGTGGAATAGAAGGGGTATTGTTTATGCTTGAAAATGCCCAAACTGCTGATTATAACTTTTTCTTTGGAGCTCCCTCCTGTGTTCCTGCTACATTTTTCGAAACATCAGGAGCAATCCTGGATTCTGCTTCGGTAGGCCAACTCTTAAGGAGAAAGGATATTTTCTTTCTTTCAGAAATGATGAATTATCCCGGTGTTATAAATATGGACAATGAGGTAATAAAAAAGTTGGATGCTGCCAGAAAATATAAAAAGCCAATTGATGGACATGCTCCGGGATTGGTCGGGAATGACTTGAAAAAATATGCTTCCCAGGGAATATCTACTGATCATGAATCATTTTCGTATGATGAAGCAGTTGAAAAAATCAACTGTGGAATGTCTATAATGATTCGTGAAGGAAGCGCAGCCAGGAATTTTGAAAGTTTATATAAGTTAATCGATGTATACCCGGAAAAAATCATGCTTTGTACAGATGATATTCATCCTGATGATTTCTTTTCCGGATATATTGATTCTATTGTAAGAAGAGCTTTATCTAAGGGACTTGATGTTTTTAACATATTAAAAGCTGCCTGTATCAATCCGGTTAAACATTACAAAATACCGGTAGGAACCCTGAAAAAAAATGATTGGGCAGATTTTATTGTGGTAAATAATTTAAAGGATTTTATAATCCTGCAGACTTATATAAAAGGTAAACCTCTGATCAAAAATGAGGCTTTAAAAAATGAAGAATTAAAGCCTGTTTTATTAAATAATTTTCATGCTGAAAAAATAAAACCAGAATATATAAAAGTTGAATGGTTATCTGATTCAATGAATGTAATTGAGGCTTTTGACGGTGAATTGACTACAAAAAAAATATCTGTAAAACCTTTTGTGGAAAATAACCTTGTGGTTTCTGATGTGGATAATGATATTTTAAAACTGGTCGTAGTAAACCGGTATCAAAATCAAAAACCTAAGGTAGGATTTTTAAAGAATTTTGGCCTAAAAAAAGGAGCTTTGGCAAGCAGTATTGCCCATGATAGTCACAATATCATAGCAGTTGGTGCAAATGATGACGATATTTGCGCTGCAATTAATTCTTTGGTAGAAAA
>JAUZOH010000291.1 GCA_030706565.1 Bacteroidota bacterium
GTCATAAATCTATTTGTAAAACCGGACAATTAACTGTCATTATTAATTCTAATCATAAATTTTAGTTTTAAGGGTTTAGAAATTAGTGGATTAATTCAAGAGCATCTTAATAATGCTCTATATTGTTTTTATTATAATACCTAAAGCATCATGATTTTGAAGGTTATAATCTGATATAAACCTCCGGATATCTGTATTCAACTAATCGTTTAAAACTCAAGAAAGAATTATATCAGGATGTAAAGACCTTTCAAAAAGCGATAACCTTTTTAAATCTTGTCTTTATATCGATATTTGCCCCTAGGCAACAAGCTGGTCATAGAATAAATCAGGCCATTTGAGGACCTTAATATATCCGGAGAATTGGATATGGCCGGAACAATAACAGGATAGGTAATTTTTAAAAGTTGCATAATTTAGTTAGTTAGTTAATCAGTTAATTGTTAAAAGACATCAACTTTCTTTTTCTAAAAATTCTATTATTGATTATTTAGGTTTGTTCAAAGATATTTTCCTGAGTATTTCAGCAGTTATTAATGGGTAACAAAAAAAGGTAAGCCTGTAACAAACAACGCAACATACTATATATCTATGCTTTACATCCATAAATGCAAAACAAATCATTCATCAAAATGTCCGGATAATTTTAAAAGAACACTATAAAATTATTTTTTAGGAATAGGGCATAAATTAAAATGAAGAGAACAACAAATTTCCATCTGAATTCATAAAGCAGAAATAAAAAAAGAGGCTGTCTATTGCATTTTAGACAGCCTCTCTCCACATCACCTTACATTTACTTAAACCACTAGTATTAATTATTACTCCACATTCTTATTAAGAATCAGTTTTGAAAAATTGTAGTAATTCCTTTGACAAAAATATTCATAGATGCATTTTATAAATTATCAATCCATAACGAAAAATTGTACTTCTGTAACAAAAATTAGCAATAGCTGGAATAAGGTACTATTCAGGAATCAACTCTCATTGTAATGAACTTTTCACTTCTCTGTTTATAAACACAATTAATCCATTGAAAGTTATTTTTCACTTTCAGCTACCTACCCATGAAAAACCATGATGGGTATACAGCGATACTCAACATTTTAAATTATTTATGTTATGTCAACAATAATTTCTTAAAGACAAACCCAACTTTGTTTTTTTACTGAAAGCATTTATATTACACCTCTGTGAAAAAGAAATTCTTTCGATATTCCATTTACATCAATGAACTTTTTTTTAATTTTCGTTAACCAAATATCATTGATTTATAAATATTTAAAATATCAACCTAATGAAAAAACGGGATTTCCTTAAGACGGGACTGCTAACAATTGGGGCATTACTAATTCCCCGGAAAACAAGGGCTCTGGAATATTATCCCACAACCCCAAATGTAGAATGGGCCATACTGTATGGTACCTGGTGTGGTACCTCACGTGATGCAGGCGTCTGGATTTCTGAAGGAATGAATGGCATTGCCCAGGTATATGATGTTCGCGAGAAACCCGACTTGTCGAAATATAAATATATCGTAGTTGGTGGTTCCATACGAAGCGGAGAAACGCCAAAAGAATTACAGGAGTATTTGACCAAACATAAAGAAAGTCTGAAAAATAAAATAAAAGGATTCTTTGCTGTGTGTGGGAATATGAGACAGCCAGTTACACAAAAGCAGTATCAGGCATTTTTTGATAACCATCTTTGTAAATTGACCGGTATTTCACAAATTCCTTCCAAAGTATTTCTGGGGCGCATTACCTGGGGACTTATGGAACCTGAAGTCCGGAGAAAAATGAAAGCCATGACCAATATGGAAGAATATGATAACCTTAAACGCAGTGAATGCATGGATTTTGGCCGTGAAATTTTACAGACAATGAAATAACTTAAAGACTTGAAAATTTAATGATATACTTTATTTCAGATTAAGAGTGAATTTGTAAATAAATAGAACATATCCTATAACAAAAAAAAATATTTTAGTTTTACTTTTTCCCAATTAAAATGGGAAAAGGATTTTTAGCTACAGTCGAACAACAGTTTTTTCTTCATCCTATCAATCGAGGTAATGTAGCCATTCTCCGTGCAGAAACAAAAAAGAGACTGTCTATTTTCTTTAGACAGCCTCTTTCCTTTTCAACCTAACTTTTAAAAACCAAAATACTAATATTACGGAAATCACTTTCCAAATAAAGATGATTATTCACAATCTCATCTTAAATCCTTAATGCAAAGATAATTTAATCTTATCCTCAAAAGTTATCAATCAATAACGTAAAATAGTATCCTTGTAACAAAAAGACAGAACCAAGACTGGATTCTTATATTTTTTCATTAACAGGCCTTTTCATATCATTTTTGATCAGTTCCTTAAGGTCATATACCGGACGTTCAATTTCATAAGGTATTGGTTGACGGCTGAACTGCTGAAAATAGAGCAGGCAGGCATCTTTCCAAACCTGCGCATTACGGCACTGGTTGCGTAACTTGCTTTGAACCTGGTTAAAGCATTCATCATCCACATAAGGCCGAACCTTATCCCAGATCTTCTGAAACTGTCGAACTTGCTGCAAACCCATATCATAGTGAAAACAAATTTCCTCCCATAAAGTGCGCCCGCTTTGCATTTTATAATTCCACGGAACATGATGAAACCACAACAAGTAAATTTCAGGACAAGTTTTCAAGTCATTAAATTGAGAACAAAGAGGTTCATGGTACTGGCTTACAGCATCACTACCCGTCCGTGCACGGTCGAATCCAACTCCAAGGGTATCTGCTTTATGATAATATGGCGGTGTCCAATCCTGCCGGACACCTTGGGGAGCCCACCAGGGACCAGGCCCATAATGTTCATTTGCTGAAAAAATATGATGAAATCCGAGAGGCATCATATAATTGACTGCTGCTTCACGGCTTTGCAGCATCATTTGTTTCACAGGTAAAAGGAAATTATTTATCCAATCAGCAGAAAAGGTTAGCTGTTCGTTATTCTCTTTAGAAGCCTGGTGAAAGGTAAGTTTAATCCACTCGTCGGCAATTTGTCCACTTGTAAGTTTGTTGTTCCATGCCAAACGTCCAAAAGCATACCAGTTTGCCTGTGCAAAAACATGTCCGCACCAGTTGGCATCCAGTCCGATATTAGCCACACCGGCAATGGCGGTATATTTCTGCTGGTAAATGCTTCCGTCTGTGCAACGGGCTACTGTACTCCCCGCTCCTTCCTGGTATGTATCACTTTTAAGGCATTCTTCCCACATTGTTGACAGAAAAACGAGGTGAACGGATTGTCCCAGGTATTCCTGGGTGATCTGAAATTCGGGCATGACAGAAGTCTTTTTCATAGCACCGAATAAAGGGCTGAAAGGTTCACGGGGCTGAAAGTCAATAGGCCCGTTTTTCACCTGTATGATTACGTTATTGTGGAACTTGCCATCCAAAGGCATAAATTCCGTATAGGCCTGTTTTGCCCTGTCCTTGTCATTCGGATTATATACAAAAGCACGCCACATGACAATTCCCCCGAATGGTTTGAGGGCATCGGCAATCACATTGGCACCATCAGCATGTGTACGGCCATAATCCTGAGGCCCGGGCTGTCCTTCGCTGCTGGCTTTAACCAGGAAACCGCCAAAATCAGGAATCATGCTGTAAATTTCTTTAACCTTTTCTTTCCACCATTTGATTACTGAAGGATCCAAAGGGTCAGAAGTTTTTAAGCCGCCGATTAATGAGGGAGATGAAAATTTCACTGACAGATAGGTCTTAATTCCATAGGGCCGCAGTACTTCGGCAATTGCCCTTACCCTTTCCAGATATTCCTTAGTCAGTATTAATGGCGAAGCATTCACATTATTAAGAACCGCACCGTTTATTCCTATAGAAGCATTTGCCCTGGCGTATTCCTTCCATAAATTTTTATCCTGATCAGTAACAGCCAAAGAATTCTCACCTTTTCGCCAAAATATGGAATGACCGGCATAGCCCCTTTCTATAGTACCATCAGGATTATCCCAATGGTTTAAAACACGGATCTGGTAAGAAGGATTACAAATTTCTTCTTTTATGGTTTGTCCGGTTTGCTGCCGGCGCAGGAGCTCATAAACGCCATATAAAATTCCAAGATCCGTATTTGCCTGAATGCTTTTTGAAGAAAATTTAAAACCATCACCCTTGATTTCTTTATCGCGCTTAACCATCAGGGAAACAGATTCACCTGATTTTCCCTGCCAACCCTGAAGCAGTTCCTGTTTAGCAATTGTCAAGGTGGAAGACTGCTTAGCGCAAAGGACATTCACTGACCCTGTACTTTTATTTCTAAGCCAAAGACTATGCCCGTCTTCTGCTTTCAGATCCAAAGCCAATAAAATCAAAATAAATACATAAAAAATATCTTTCATAACTAAATCATTTAAGGACAATCATTGACCTTTCATACTTCTACAACCAGTATATTCCATTACATTTGGTTAAGCCGGTTTAATGACCTGATATTTCCCGCTTACATGCATAAGGCTAAATAAGTATAACAAGCCATCATAATAAGGATCAAAATAGCCATCGCTATATGGTTCGAGTTTTGCATTCCAAAGAGCATGGATAAACTCCATTTTTTTATTCTCGTCAAAGACAAGAGTGGTTGCAGCTACAGTAGCCACTATTCCCAGAGAATGCCTCAATTTACGGTAATTTCCAGCCTGAAGGATATAATCGGGCCTGGAACCATCCAAGTTAAATTGATCCTCAAAAGTATCAATACCTTTTGAACGGAAAAAATTTCCAATATGTCGGGCATAATCTTCCTGCCACTTTTTGTCCTTGCCAAACCAGGCAAAA
>JAUZOH010000292.1 GCA_030706565.1 Bacteroidota bacterium
CGCTACCTGAATTTGGAATATTTCCCTTCTTTTTATATGAAAAGGCTTTTTGTTAATGCCAGTGTAGCCAACAAAGGGAAACTTGGGAAAATAGACCTTTCCGCCATTACTTCTGCTTTTTCTGATATTCATTCGGGGAAAGCAGAAATAAGAATTTTGGATCCCCATCAAAAGGTCGTAGATACTAAGGTTATTGACATTGAAGATTCGCCAGTTGAAAAAAATATTGGCAGTACAACCCTTAAAAATCCTTTGCTCTGGTCGCCTGAAAACCCTGACCTTTATACCTGTGAAGTTACTTTGCATTCTGATGCAGGCGAGCAGAAGCTGACAGAGAAATTTGGTTTCCGTTGCTTTGAGTTTGTTGACAGAGGCCCTTTCAAGCTAAATGGGCAAAGGCTTTTGATCAAAGGTACGCATCGGCACGAAGACCATGCCGGCGTTGGCCAGGCCATGACCGAGGAGATGATCCGTACCGAAATGAAACTAATGAAGGAGATGGGGGTGAATTTCATCCGTCTTGCCCATTATCAGCAATCCCGTATTGTGCTGAACCTTTGCGATAGCCTGGGCATTATGGTTTGGGAAGAAATTCCCTGGTGCAGGGGAGGATTGGGCAATGATCTTTATAAAGCTCAAGCCCGCCGGATGCTGACCAATATGATTGGCCAACACAGAAATCATCCGGCTGTTATTATCTGGGGATTGGGCAATGAAAATGACTGGCCCGGTGATTTCCCGGAGTACAGTGAGGATAGCATCCGCATATTTATGAAATCTCTGAATGATTTGGCACATCAGCTGGATTCAACCCGCAAAACGGCTCTTCGCCGTTGCGACTTCTGTAAGGATATTGTGGATGTTTACTCCCCTTCCATTTGGGCCGGCTGGTACAGGGGCCGTTTTACCGAATATAAGGATGTGACGGAAAAAGAGATGAAGTCGGTTCATCATTTTCTACATGTAGAATGGGGAGGCGACAGTCATGCACGGCGTCATTCTGAAAATCCGGATAAGATTGTTAATACTGTTTCCACCGGCCAAGGTGCTGATGAACGTCAGGGTGATGCTACGTTTAAAGGAGGGGATGCCAGGTTTTCTAAAGATGGAGATTGGAGCGAAACATATATCTGCAACCTGATTGACTGGCACCTGAAGGAACAGGAGACAATGCCCTGGCTTACCGGATCTGTTTATTGGCCCTTTAAAGATTTTTCCACCCCGATACGTGTGGAAAACCCCGTGCCTTACGTGAATCAGAAAGGAGTTGTGGAACGCGATTTTACCCCCAAGGAAGCCTATTATGTTTTTCAATCATACTGGACAACCAAACCTATGGTACATATTTACGGGCATAGCTGGCCGGTAAGATGGGGGGATGAGGGCGAATTAAAAATGCTGAAAGTATATTCCAATTGCCCGGAAGCTGAGTTATTTTTTAATGGGGTAAGTTGTGGCGTTAAGAAGAGAAATAGCCAGGATTTTCCGGCTGCCGGATTAAGATGGAATGTTAAATTCAATAAAGGTGAAAACCATGTCAGAGTAGTTGCTCATAAGGGAAAAGAAATGGTAACTGATGAAATATCTTTTCAATATCAGACAGAAAAATGGGGCGTTCCCGCAAAGATGGTATTGGAGAAAATTCAACAAACTGGCGATACTGCTACAATTCAGGTAAAATTCCTGGATCAAAATTCGGTTTTGTGCCTGGATGCCACCAATATGATTGAATTTTCCCTGGCCGGTGACGGGAAGTTACTGGATAATCTGGGTACTTCCTCAGGTTCAAGAAAGGTGCAATTGTATAATGGAAGGGCAATTATCCGGGCCATTATCAATAGTAAAAATGTTGTAGTTGGGGTAAAATCCCAAGGGTTGGAAACTACACTTTTAAAATTATAAGTTAAAGGGGTTGAATTTATAGCTTGTTTGGTTTTGTAAATCTTTATATTAGAATAATTTTGAGGGTTATTCCTGATAAAAGAGGGTGGTCCGGCTATAAAATTGATGGATCAATTGAATAGAAACCTAAAAAGAGTAAACATTAGCAAAAAATATATCATGAAGTATAAGAAGCTTTTAATTTCGGCAACAGGATTGTTTCTGGTTTTTTCTTTATCAGGATTTTTAAAACCCTGGCAGTCAAAATATGTCAGGGAATCGAATGACGAACTCACTTATATCCCCGATGAAAATGGGAATATTATTCCCGATTTCAGCAGGGTGGGGTATCATCAGGGCGATAAAGCCATTCCTGATGTTCCTGTAGTCAAAACCGTTTCAGCGCCTGCCTCGGGCGAGAGCCGCACTATTATCCAGGAAGCCATTGATGAAGTATCGCAGATGCCTTGTAACAAAGATGGTATACGGGGAACCATCTTGCTTAAAAAAGGTACTTACTTCATACCCGGTTCAATAAAGATTTCTAAAGGCGGTATTGTATTGCGGGGTGAAGGTGACGGCGAAAAAGGTACAGTCCTGGTTGCTTCGGGAAAGGGACAACGAAGCCTTCTGGTTATTTCCGGTTTTGGAAAGAGAAAGTTAATCCCCGCATCCAAATCCGGCATTATCGATAAATATGTTCCCACCGGCGCCTTCTCTTTTATTGTCGAAGATCCCGGCAAATATGCTGTTGGTGATCAAATTGTTGTGTTTCGCCCCGGCACGGATTATTGGATTCATGAATTGAAGATGGATCAGATTGTTGCAAGACAAGGTACCCGCCAATGGAAGGCACCGGAATATGATTTGTATTTTGAACGGACCATTACCAGGATTGAAGGTGGCCGGATTTTTATTGATAATCCTGTCGTAATGGCTATGGAGCAGAAGTATGGCGGCGGTTCTGTCTTTAAATATTCCTTTCCTGGAAGAATTTCAGAAGTCGGCGTGGAAAATATCAGGTTTAAATCGGATTATACTTCAGAAACAGATGAAGACCATAGCTGGAAAGCTATTGATTTTGGCAGCGTGGAAAATGGATGGGTACGGAATGTGACCTCCGAATATTTTGCTTATAGCTGCGTGAATATTGGAAACGAGGGAAAATATATAACTGTCACGGATTCAAAGTGCCTGGAGCCGAAATCTGTCATCACCGGGGGCCGACGTTATTCTTTTTGCGTAAACGGGCAAATGAACTTGGTTATGAATTGTGCTACTGATGGAGGCAGGCATGATTATGTAACCGGGGCAAGGGTTTGCGGCCCCAATGTGTTTTATCACTGCAAATCAGTCAATACCCATGCCGACATCGGACCGCACCATCGCTGGGCAACAGGTACTTTATATGATAACATTACAACTGACGGGGAAATAAATGTGCAGGACAGGGGGGATTATGGCTCTGGCCATGGATGGTCCGGGGCTACGCAGGTTCTGTGGAATTGTACTGCCGATAAAGTCTGCGTTCAGAATCCATGGGTTTCAGCAAAAAATTACTGCATTGGTTTGGCAGGTAAAAAGACAAAAGGCCGTTTCAAGGATCGTCTGGATGGAGAATGGGAAGGACAAAACAGTTCTGGTTTACAGCCGGCATCACTTTATATGGCCCAGTTGAATGCCAGAAGGAATAAAAAATAAATAAATATTCAGGAATTTAATTTTTTTAATAAACATCCTTACGAAGGGAGATATTAAAAACTCAAAATCTGAGGATACCTGTCAGAATATTAAAATAAAAACTAATGAAAAAGACCTTATTCTTAATTGTTTTGTTTTTTGCTGTTTTCAATTCCTTTGCTGCTGGAGATGGCGGTAAGTTTGAAAAAGAAGCCGGGAGATTGTTGAGGGGCAGGATTTTACTTCGCGCCGATACAGCCATGAAACAGGAAACGCAAACTATTACCAGGTTTGTATGTTCTCGAAGTGCCGGTGGAAAGCACGATTTTTATTCGGAAGGGGATTATTGGTGGCCGGATCCCCAAAATCCGGACGGGCCTTACATACAGCGTGACGGCATGACCAATCCGGCTAATTTTGTTGCCCATCGGCAAGCTGTGACAAGGTTTAGCCAGATAATCGGGACGCTTGCTTCTGCCTATAAAATAACCCATAACGAAAAGTATGTAAAAGCTGCACTTCCTCACCTGAAAGCCTGGTTTATGGATACTGCCACCCGCATGAATCCTTCATTAAATTATGCACAGGCTATAAAAGGCCGATATACAGGCAGGGGCATAGGAATTATAGATGCTATCCAGCTGATGGAAGTTTCGCAGGGGGTTTTTGTGATGCAAAAAGCGTCTTGCTTTGACAAAAAGTTTCTTGCTGCCGTAAAATCATGGTTTACGGACTATCTGCAATGGATTATGACCAATGCCAATGGGAAGGATGAAATGAATGCAAAGAACAACCACGGTACCTGCTGCGTTATGCAGGTTGCTGCTTTTGCAAAGCTGACCGGCAACAAAGATTTGATTGAATTTTGCAGGGACCGCTTTAAAACCGTGTTGTTGCCCAACCAGATGGCTGCAAATGGCAGTTTCCCACTGGAGTTAAAACGTACAAAACCTTACGGTTACTCACTTTTTAACCTGGATGCCATGACTACCCTTTGCCAGATCCTTTCGGATGGAAAAGATAATTTATGGAATTTTCAAACTCCTGACGGAAAGTGCATGAGAAAAGGGATAGAATATCTTTTTCCTTATGTGGCCGATAAATCGAAATGGCCATTCGAGAAAGATGTCATGTATTGGGATAACTGGCCTATAGCTCAGTCATTTCTTATTTTTGGAGCCAATGCTTATCAGAATTCCCTTTGGTTTAACGTTTGGAAACCTCTGGCTCATTTCCCTGAAGTGGAAGAGGTGATCAGGAATTTCCC
>JAUZOH010000293.1 GCA_030706565.1 Bacteroidota bacterium
ACCATCTGCGCAAATCCATCCAACGGATATTGGCTTCGTATGCGAACTCAACAGCTCTTTCCCGAATTAACTCCTGTTTAAATGCTTCAGTAGAAGTAGTGAATTTATCAGCGATATTGCCAACTCCAGCCCTTTGTCTTACCTTATTAAAAGCATCTACAGCAGTTAATTGTAAATCTTTACCGGCGCTAGGGCCATAGCTCTTAGGATCACCCCAGCCATAAGCCACCGCTTCAGCATACATTAAATATACATCAGCCAAACGCAAATAATTATCGGCGACTCTAGGTCCGGGTCCGTTATCTATACTGTTGACTGTTAACGGGACAAATTTTTTGAGCATATATCCTGTTACACTATGGCTTAGATCATTACGCCAATATCCTCCGTTATAGAGGGAAGCATAACGTATAGTAGAATCAAGGCTGGCACTTCCCCCCTGAACAATTTTTTGCCAATTATAGACGAAATTATTATAGAAACGGGGATCTCTCCCGGTCCAGGGATCAGCAGGATTATATCCGGAGGCAGGATCGTCAATCGGCAATCCGCTGGCCATACCATAATTATCAATATAATTTGCTGTTGGAGATACTCCATTTGATCCGTTTATGCTTACATAAATGCCGGAATTTGAACAGCCCAGCCAGCCATAGGATGGAGCAGCCCATAAAACCTCGGGATAACCTGGTATACTATTGTCAAGGGTATAAAAAAGTTTTGAATAATTGGACCAATCCGCTAATTTATAATAAGCCTCGCCGGTATAGGATAAATGCAGGCAATTATAAAATGCCTGGGCGGCTTGTTTGCACAAATCAGCATCATAGTCTGTAGGTGTACCCGTCACCCCTTTATTCATCAAAGGACTGGCAGCATAAAGCAGATCCTTGCCCAGGAATGCATAAGCCATTGACTTGGTTACCCGTTGATTATTGTTTCCTGTAGTAGCTTGTCCGTAGGGGGCATTGTCCCAGTTAGAGGGTAGAAGGTCAACTGATGCAGCCAAATCCTTAGCAGCTTTTAGAGCACAATCCCTATAACTTAACCTGGGCAATTGCATTTTAGAATTTGCATTTAAAACGGTGTCAATATAAGGTAATCCGCCCCAATAACTCATGAGTTGAAAATGGAACAAGCCGCGGAAAAATAACAACTGGCCTTTAATAACATTCTTTTCATCATCAGTTACTCCGGTAAGTTTGTCCAGGTTAGCCAGACCAACATTTGCTTTCCGAATTCCATACCAGGATAATGGCCAAAGTCCTTTCGCCATAGCATCCCAGGAGCCGGTATTTGCACCGCTTTTCATCAGATAACTTTGATTCCATCCCCAGGCAGTAGTATACCAGTACCAATAATCACCGTTATCAAAATGGTTAACCAGTCTCCAGTCAACATTTTGAGTAGGTAAAATTTCATCTGCAATATTCCAGTCTATATCCCAGGTTGATTTAGTGTAATCGGGAGTACAATTATAAAGTTCTTCAACAAATCCCTGAAAACTTTTAAAAGTACCGAAAACCTCCTGAGTAGAGATTGTTGATTCTGGCGCTTTATCCAAATAAGAGTTGCAAGAAGAAAGCAATAGCCCAACACTTATTGAAATAATACTGCCAAATATTAAATTTCTAATACTTTTTTTCATATTTATAATTATTATAGAACAATATTTACTCCAAAATTTATACGTTTCACAAGAGGATAAACGCCACCCCCTCCTGCTTCTCTGTCATCCGGCATATGTGACCATAAAAACAGGTCATTGCCATTAACATAAATTTTCAAAGAGTTTATGCCCACTTTTTTAATCTTATTAGAGTCAATAGTATAAGCCACTTCGGCAGTCTTTAACCTTACATAAGAACCATCTACCAGATAATAATTCCCGTAACTTGTCCAGGTACTCATCCAGCGTGGCACGAAGGATTGTGCATTTTGGCTGGTTTTGGTCCAATAAGCCCCCTGATCAAAAACAGCATCTGTCTGTTTGGGGAAATTCGATAAATAGATACTTTGGGTAACATCGTTCACGGCATAGAACTGCAGGAAACAACTAAAGTGTTTATAATCGAAACCTACTGTATAGCTATAAGTACGCTGTGGTCTGCTAGGATAACTGTATGGAATATTATCTTTATCGTCTATTACGCCATCACCATTAAAATCAATGATATTATAGTTACCCGGTAATTTAAACTGATCGTTGGCATTTAACTGAGTACTTCCGTAAACCTGGTCCCAGTTGTTATAAAATCCGTTGGTAACCTGTGAATAAGTCTGGCCGATACGGTGCTGAGCCTGTTTCTGATATGCCGGCAATAACTGTGCATCATCTTCATCAATAATCTTATCTTTTGCACTGGTCATATTAAAATCGCCCCAAAAATGCATTCCATTACTTAAACTCTTGTTCAATCTCAGTTCAAGTTCAAATCCGTCAACCTTTACCTTACCCAGGTTGGCATCTGGTGCAGTTCCGCCGAAATAGGCAGGAATGGCCCTGCTGCCGCCGCCAATCACAATATCATAACGATAATCATGGAAATAATCAAAGCTACCATCGATTAATCCTTTGAAGAATCCATAATCAATACCTACATTAGTTTTTCTAGCAGTTTCCCAGTGAAGATCCGGGTTACCAATTACAGATTCATTATACCAGTTGTATGGGCTTCCATTCCACCAATATGCCCCCAACAGGCTATTGCCACCAGTACCCCACTGAGTCATATATTCCCAACGTGCTCCGGCGTTATCACTACCAACGAGTCCAAGAGAACCACGAAGTTTAATCCTGTCTATCCATCTTGTATTTTTGAGGAAACTTTCTTCACTCAACATCCAGCCTATAGCACCAGAGGGGAAGAAGTGGAAACGGTAATCTGTACTAAATTTTTCAGAACCGTTATAACCTCCATTAAATTCAGCAAAATATTTACCGGCATAGTTATAAGTTACCCTGCCGACCCAGTCTTCACGATAACTTGGGAATACACTCCCATAAGCATTTTCATGCCGGCTAAAAAGGCCCATTGCGCTTACATCGTGTTTATTAAATCTTCTTGCATAGTTAAGTTGTGCCTGGTAGAAATTACTTCTATAAGTTGATCCGTCACTCATAGCATCAGCGTTAAGACTCCAACGTCCAACGATATAGTCATAAAAATTAGTACCTAATACCTGCGGATAATGCACCTCACCAGTGGGAGAAATCCACTTCTGATAATATCCGCCTCCGTCAGAAATACCTCCGTACGAATTAAAACTATTGTCCAATGCCAAAGTTCCCCTCAAGCTCAAACCTTTAACGAACATACCCAAATCCTGGGTAAGAGAGAAATCGGTATTTATCTGAGTATTCTTTGACTTGTTCACACCGCCATTGGCATAACTTGCAAGAGAATTTATAGCCGTGACATTATCCCTTGAATAATATCCCCAATAACCATCGTTATATTTAACCGGGAAAACATCAGGAGCCATGGAATAAGCAGCCAACCATAAGGTGGATTCAAACCAGCCAGATCCAACATTTGTACTCTGGGTTAAGGCATAAATACCTGATAAGTTTACGGAAAGCTTGGTGGTCTTTGTCAGCGTAAAATCGAGGTTACTGCGAATATTTAAACGGTTATAACTATATCCAGGAGTATATCCTTTACTATTATCCAATACTCTCATAATATCACCTTCATTTTGAAAATCCATTGCGGTATAATATTTCACAAATGAAGTACCCCCAGAAACAGAAATATTTTCGTTATATGACATAGCATAAGGTTTAAATTCTACCTTTTGCCAGTTTACATTAGGATATCTTTCTGCTTCATCAAGACTTGAAGGATAACGGTATTTATATAATTCAGCATAGGGAGTTTCAGAACTCCATGAAGAAGAATTAAGGCCCAATTCATTTTCAATGGCCATATTACGTATCCGAAGAGCATCGAATGAATCATATTTTTTACGCAAAGTTGAAGGAATCTTCACCGTGGTATTGGAAGTGATGCTAATGTGCGCTTTACCTTCAGAACCACGTTTGGTTGTAATCAGGATAACCCCATTTGCACCTTTCACACCGAATACAGCCGTGGCTGAAGCATCTTTCAAAACTGATATGCTGGCCACAGAATTAACATCAAGGCCTGTCATAGAACGTTCAATACCGTCAACCAGAATAAGCGGGCTTGAAGAATTCCAGGTGCCTTGACCACGTATATAAATGGTTGGATCTTCCTGGCCCGGAGCACCAGAACTTTGTAAAGTAATGATACCGGGTAAATTTCCTGTCAGTGCAGCGCCTATATTAGAAACACCACCTGTCCTTTCCAGGACCTTACTGGTTGTTTGAGCAATAGCGCCCACGACACTTTCTTTTTTCTGTACTCCATAACCGACAACAACTACATCTTTTAAAACAACACTGCTTGATTTCATAACCACATTAATGATGCCGTTTTCTGTCGCATTTACTTCCTGCGTTTCCATTCCCACAAAGGAAATAATCAGTGTATGCTTACCTTGGGATGGAATATTTAAAAAGAACTCTCCCCTTTCATTTGTTATTGTCGAACCTGACGTATTCCCTTTTATCGTCACTGTCGCTCCATCTACAGGTACTTTTTTCTCATCAACGACGACCCCTTTGATCGTTTTATTCTGGGCAAACACAGAAAAACCAGAGCAAATCATCAATGAGAACAAAAATCCTGTCAGAAACAATAACTTTCTGTTTAGTAATTTTTTTTTCATTTTTCTTTTAATTAATCAGACTTTATTTACTAATTATCAAATAATGATAAAATATAGACTTACCCTCAAGCA
>JAUZOH010000294.1 GCA_030706565.1 Bacteroidota bacterium
ACTTGTAATTCCTCTATATTTTGGGGATGTCATTTTATTTTTTGACGACAAATTGACCCATAATTGTATTCCTTGCATCATGCCTTTCTGTCCCTTTGGCATCTCTTGGTGATATATACCATTACCAGAAGTCATCCATTGGATATCTCCTGAATTTATTGTTCCCTTATTTCCAATGCTGTCCTCATGTTCAACTTTTCCTTCCAGCATATAGGTTACTGTTTCAATACCTCTGTGAGGATGCCAGGGAAATCCGCGTATATAATCTTCCGGTTTATCAGAACCAAAATTATCCAGTAGTAAAAAAGGGTCTGTAAGTTTCGCATTATCATTAGCGAAAACTCTGAATAATTTAACACCTGCGCCATCAATAGTTGAGTGTCCATTCAAAATTATTTTTTCCATACATGTGTCTCCTTTAATTTAATACAGATTTTATTATATCATTAATACTCAATTTTAAAATCTTTCATCTTACAAAATGAGCTTCAGAACTGATCGGAATGCTCAACACTTTTGATATCAGGCAATTCTTTTCCGCATTCTTTGTGATTGCTTCAAATTCTTCGGCATTAACTCCTGCTACAGACCCTGTAATCGATAAATGAATACCTGTAATACTTAAACCTTCCATAGATACTGTTGCTTCTGTATCTAAAGATGTTGAATTTAATCCTTTTTGAGTTAATATTGAGGCAACAGCCATTGTAAAACATCCTGCATGGGCAGCAGCAAGTAACTCTTCCGGATTAGTGCCTTGATCGCCTTCTTCAAAACGAGTTTTGAAGCTGTAATTTGCGTTATTTATTATACCACTTTGTGTGGTCAATGTTCCTTTACCTTCTTTAAGGTTACCTGACCAGTGTGCTTTTGCAGTACGTTTCATATTGTTTTTATTTTAAGAATGTATGATTTAAAAATTTATAGTAACTCGCCCAAATGTTTATAATTAGACGAAATCATATTAAATACTTCATCCATGCGACCGCTCAACATCATTCTTCCCATATAAAATGTATAACCTTTCATTTGGTCAAATTCCAGTTTAGGCGGCATTGCAAGGGCATTCGGGTCTGTCCATATCGTAACCAATACGGGACCATCCTGTTGAAACGCTTTCATTAATCCTGATTTTACTTCATCGGGATTAGTAATGTTAATGCCCGGCATTCCCATAGCTTCTGCTATTGCGGTAAAATCCGGGTTTAGCAAATCAGTTTCAAGATCAGGAATCCCGGCAACTTCCATTTCAAGTTTCACCATTCCCAGCGAACGGTTATTAAAAACTATGATCTTCACGGGTAATTTATATTGGACAATGGTAATAAGGTCGCCCAGCATCATCGACAGGCCTCCATCGCCACAGAATGCAATTACTTGTTGTCCGGGACGGGCAAGCGCGGCTCCAATGGCTTGTGGCATCGCATTTGCCATAGACCCATGATTGAACGAACCTAGCATTTTTCTCTGTCCAGTTCCATTGATATAACGTGCAGCCCACACACAACACATTCCGGTATCTACTGTGAAAATGGCATCGTTGTCAGCTAAATCGTTAATTAAATAGGCCACAAATTCAGGATGTATCGCATTTGGCTTTCCGTGATCCAGCACATAAACCTGTAATTTTTTTTTGACTTCTTTATAAAATTCTAATTGCTTAGTAAGGAAAGTGACATCTTTTTCCATTGTGATCATAGGCATGAGCGCTTGCAAAGTATCTTTCACATCCCCACAAAGACCCATATCAAGTTTAGCCCTTCGCCCAAGAATTTCAGGTTTAATATCAATTTGCACGATCTTATTTTTAACTGGCATGAAAGGGGTATATGGGAAATCGGTACCTAATAATATAAGCAATTCACATTCATGCATGCTATGATAAGCTGATGGAATTCCTAGTAATCCGGTGAGTCCTACTTCATAAGGATTATTATACTGGATAGCCATCTTTGCTTTATAAGAATAGGCCACTGGAGCTTTAATTTTTTCGGCAAGTTGAATAATTTCATCATGGGCTTCTGCGGCTCCCAGTCCACAAAAAATAGTAACTTTTTTATGCGAGTTTATAAGTTCAGCCAGTTTCATTAGCTCATCATCCGATGGCCTTACAATAGGACGGTTTCGGAAAATCGCAGTAGTGGTTTCCGACGCTACTGCGGGAAGGTTTGTAATGTCACCCGGTAATCCTATTACAGCTACCCCTTTTTTATGTACTGCATGTTGAATGGCGGCCTGTAACATACGAGGAAATTGAGTTGGTGTAGTAACCACTTGGTTGTAACAACTGCAATCTTCAAAAAGTTTAATGGTGTTTGTCTCCTGAAAAAAACTTGTTCCAAATTCTTTGGTTGGAAGGGTAGAAGCAATAGCCAACACAGAAGCCGATGAACGGTGCGCATCGTACAAACCGTTTATCAGGTGAACATGTCCGGGCCCACTGCTACCTGCACAACATGCCAGTCCATTTAACTGAGCCTCCGCTCCGGCAGCGAATGCAGCTGTTTCTTCATTCCGAACATGGATCCATTTGATTTTGCCATTACGGTGTACGGCTGCATTTACATGATTGAGACTATCACCTGTTACTGCATAAATTCTTTGAATGCCTGCTTCAACTAATATTTCAACCAGTTGATCCGATACATTTTTCATTATTTTTCACTTAATTTAAAAGTCAATTTTGGTCAATTAAAATTGAAAC
The DNA here is from genome assembly GCA_030706565.1 of Bacteroidota bacterium. Lineage (NCBI taxonomy): Bacteria > Pseudomonadati > Bacteroidota > Bacteroidota bacterium. The sequence goes on from JAUZOH010000294.1 coordinate 2,705, forward strand.
TTTATCGCTTAATATAGCGGAAGTCATTGCTGTTCAGATACCCAAATCGGACCGTTTTATCCTTCCTGTTATTATAAAACCCGTTATTGTTTGTCTGCTCATGGAAATTTGTACCAATCTTACAGACAGAATACTATTTACATCTGCAGTCATTTCTGAAAAAGCATCTGGAAAATCTTCTTTGGAAGAAATAATTGTTGCATCAAAGGTTTTAAACTGTCCTTCTACCTCCGAAATACACAAGAGGGGTGATATTATAAAAGTTTTTAATTTATTGAATTCGGTTCATTGCACTTTATAGGGAGGATAATCGGAATATCCTTTTTCATCAGCTGTATAAAACAAATCCATTTTGAGGTCAAGTGATAAAGGCCAATTGTTTTTTAACCTGTCAACAAGATCGGGATTGTTGATAAACGGACGCCCGAACGCGACCATATCTCCTAATCCGCTTTGAATATCGGTCTCGGCTCTTTCCTTATCATATCCCCCAGATAGAATAAGGATGTTTTTAAAATTATTCCGGATGAGTTTCTTAAGTTCCATTGGAACCACAGGAGCTCCCATTGCTGAATGATCAACAAGATGGATATAGGTTATTCCTAGGTTGTTGAGTTGTTCCGACAGGTATTTATAGGTAGCGTCAATTTCAGGATAATATGGCATATCGCTTGCGACTCCATAAGGTGATAAACGGATACCCGCTTTATCTTTTCCTATTGCCCCAGCAACGGCACTTACCACCTCAATTACAAACCGGCATCGATTTTCAATAGTTCCTCCATAATTGTCTTTGCGGATATTGCTTACAGGTGACAAAAACTGTTCGAGTAGATATCCATTGGCCCCATGCAATTCCACTCCATCGAATCCTGCAGCCAGAGCATTTTTTGCTGCTTCAACATATTCAATTTTTGTATGCAACAGATCTTCAGTAGTCATCTCTTTGGGTACCGGGAAATCTTGCATTTTTTTTGAGTCGGTCCAGATTTGTCCCGCAGCTTTTACAGCTGACGGAGCAAGAATCTGCGTTCCTTCAGGCATATTAAGGGGATGGCTAATCCTTCCGGTATGCATAAGCTGAACAAATATTTTTCCTCCATTTTGGTGTACAGCGGAGGTTACCTTTTTCCAGCCTTCAACTTGTTGCTTGCTATAGATTCCGGGTATACGGGCGTAACCCAATCCATTTGGCGAGGGTGATGTTCCTTCGGTTACTATTAACCCGGCGCCTGAACGTTGTTCATAATATTTGGCCATCAGTTCATTGGGCGTATTCCCAATTGCCCTGCTTCTTGTCATTGGCGACATAACAATACGGTTTTTTACCACTATAGAACCAATCTTTTGAGAAGTAAATAATTTGTATTCTTTCATTAGTTTTATTTATTAATTCCATTTTTATTTGTGCTTCATCACTCTTTTCTCAGAAAAAACATTTATGCCAATAAAACAACTTCTTTACCGGGAAACTCCAAATATTTCCTCTGAGTTCAACAGTAAATCAACATATTGAGCTCTTTTGTAAATAAAAGAATCATTCCCGAGGCTGTTTTTTGAGAGCTTGCCCATAAATTCACTGATACTTTTATAATTTTTAACATTCATCCAATCTTCCAGTTCCTTCTTCATAATATTAATTTGCGACAAGCCATTTTTAAATAATGTACTTACAAGCTGTACACATGACGATCCTGACAATATCATTTTGATTACATCTGCACCCGTAAATATCCCTCGACTGCTGCATATATCTGCATTAATATTTTCGAATAACAGACCTGCATATCTTAATGATTTCTTATAGTCTCCTTCATTACTGAGATTAAACGATTTGACATGTTTCTCTTTAATAATATCAATATCTGGTTGGAAAAATGAATTAAATAATACAAATGCATCCATTTTTTCTTGGTCAAGCTTTTTTATAAAATTCAAAACATTCGAGTTGTCTGAACTTAATTTTATACTTACCGGTATAGAAATATTTCTTTAATCTCTTTAACAATGTTGATCTGCTCGTCTTCGATCTCTTTTGCTTTTTTATTAAAATCTGAAAGGATCTGATAAAAGTTCAGTTCAATAACATCCACTCCTGTTTCATTTAATAGCTTAGCA
>JAUZOH010000295.1 GCA_030706565.1 Bacteroidota bacterium
GAAACGGATATCCTGGAGTTCGTTTCTTACAACTTAAGGAAGGAAGGTTATGAAGTCAGCACCGCCACCAACGGGAAAGCTGCGATAGAGGAAGCAAAAAAAACGAATCCTCATCTGATCATCCTGGACATCATGATGCCCGAAATGGATGGCATAGAAACTTGCGAGAAAATCCGGAGCAGCAACCTGGGGGCTCAGCCGCTGATCGCTTTTCTAACGGCCAGAGGGGAAAGCTATTCACAGGTTGTCGGCTTTGAAGCCGGAGCCGATGATTACATCATTAAACCCATTAATCCTAAAGTTTTAAAAAGCAGAATTAAAGCCCTGCTGAAAAGATACTCGAGCGAGGTCAGTTTCTCCCCCGTAAGCGAAAAAGAAATCTCAGACGACCTCATCATTGACAAAGAACGTTTTGTGGTCATCAAAAAAGGAGAAGAATTACTGCTTACGAAAAAAGAATTTGACCTTTTATCGCTGTTGGCCTCCCATCCTGAAAAAGTATTCAAACGTGAAGAAATATTCCAACGGATTTGGGGCGATGACATTATCGTAAGCGACAGGAATATTGACGTACATGTCCGCAGGTTAAGGGAAAAAATCGGAGAAGAACATATCTTAACCCTCAAAGGGGTAGGCTATAAATATATTGAATAGCTAATTTCGTAAACAACAGTATTCTCCTCACCTTCAAAAATCTCATTACTTCAACTTCCCCATTGACAGCATCCCCGGATGATGGAGTAATTCATTATTTTCATGCTCCTTTGCATACATGCCCTGGTACAATAATCCAACTTGCTTTTAAGCAAATCTTTTCGTAATTTTATATGATAATATCAGCAATATAAACCGGCAATTAAAAAGCAAAATCAAATAAAATCCAATTACTTTCCACAATCCGTTTTCTCAATTTTTTAGATCATCACTCAAGAAATAATACCATCTTAATCTTTTTAAAATCTAAAATATCAATAAAATGAAAACCGAAAAGAAAAAGAGGAATAAAAGTCCCTCCTCACGGCCACGAAAAAAGGACGAAGTGCCGGATTATCCAAGCTATCCTCCTGACGACGACATCTACAGTAAGAATAAAAAAGAAGACATAGAACAGGACTTCGAAATGGATGAATATTATGAGAAACTCAGCAACCTGACGGAAAATGAACCGGAGGAATTCAGCAATGCCGAATGGCCAGGCCCGGAATTTGATTACGAAATGGAAAATTATGACAATGAAGAGGAAGAAAATGGTTATTACGGCCTGACTGAAGAAGATTTTAATGATTATAATGAGAATGAGTGGACTTAATCGTCCTTTTTAGCTGAAAGACATAGCACCTTCAACAGGAATGGCAGGATTTAATGAACAAAAGTAAAAGACCGGATGTTAATAATTATTATGAACTGAGATTTAGTCACCAATTAACGATAGGAACAAAAAAATGGCAAAGGTGCTGTATATAAAAGCAAATGCAAGACCAGAAGGTATTTCAAGAACTTACCGGATTTCCGAAAGCTTCATAAAGACATACCAGGAAACTCATCCGGCAGATGAAATCATCACCCTTGATTTATACAAAGAAGGGGTTGATTTTTTGCCATCCGGTGACCTCTCTGATTTGCACAGGCCCAAAGCAGGAGAAGGCAGGAATCATCCCATCTTAAAATATGCTTTTCAGTTTGTAGAAGCCGACAAATATGTAATTGCCGAACCTTTGTGGAACTTAAGCATACCTGCAATACTAAAAGCCTACATCGATTACATAACCGTCACGGGCATCACCTTCAAATATACCCCCAAAGGGCCGGTAGGCTTATGCCAGGGGAAAAAGGCAGTAAATATCACTTCAAGAGGCGGAGCATACCTGGAAGGCCCGGGATCAGCCTTTGAAATGGGCGACAGATATTTAAGAACCCTGTTTGCATTTTTCGGGATCAGGGAGTTTACCACCATTGCTGCAGAAGAGTTGGACGTCATCGGAGCAGATATCGAAGCCATTGTTGGCAAAGCCATCAAAGAAGCCCAGGAATTGGCCAGGATATTCTGATTAAATAAACCTAACATAAAAGATCAAAAACTAAAATTGCCCAGCCGGAGCCAATAATCCGACAAAGGCAATCATATTCAAAATGGAAAGTATGGTTATTTAATTTTTAATGCATCTCACGCAAAAGCCATAATCCATGCGAAAAAAAGTACGAATAACATAGTCATTCTGGCTGGTCACATAACGATACCAGGCCTGTGAGTTGTTGTACCGGGTCGAAGTCCAAAAAGTACCATAAAAACCCAGCAACCTGAAATCATGGCCATCGCATAAACCGCCCAGTTTGGCATTAAATCCCGATTTCCCGCCTAATTTAAGGGCTTTACCGGCCTGATCTTCACCGCCAAGATAATTGGTCAGGGTTGTCCACTCGGCGTCGGATGGTATGTGCCAGCCTTTAGGACAAGCTTTCATTGCTGCGCTCCAGGTATAAAGCCGGCCATATTTCTCAGCCATCCCGGGTTTTAAATCATAACACCAACTGCCCGGAACTTTTATGTTCAGATTTTCGGCCATCCAGATTTGTTTTCCAATCTTGATGGCTTTGAAATTTTGTGCATTAAGCATATTCATTCTCATCCCGATTGAAACGACAACCATAATAAGCAGCATCATTTTTTTAATATTCATCATAAAAAGTTTAAGTTATTTGTTGGATTTGTGATTGATTTACAATATATTATCTCAATATACATCCACCTTGATTGGGGGGTGCACCTGAAAATTCGAACCCTTTGAAAAGGATGAAATCATGTGTTGCGGAATTTCCTTAATATCCAGGATTAAAAATCCATCCAGGGAGTCATTGAATTTAGGATCAACATTAAAACAGGCAATTTTACCATTCAGCTGTAAATACTTCTTCAGTAAAACAGGAATCCCCAAATGAGTGGATTCAACATCTTTAATCACCCTGTCAATCAAGCCCAAATCATCGGAATCACCCAGCAGAATTTCGGTATCGACAATGCTGCTCATGGGCTCAAACGACTTTCGGGGACGGATGTATGGAGAAAATTCATCACTAAAATGATTTTGCCTGATATATTGCGTGATCAGGCTCTTTGAAAATGTGGAAAAGGCATTACTGATACTAACCGGGCCGATCAGGTAACGATAACCCGAATTCATCTGAAGGAAACAATAAATTCCTTTCCAAAGCAAGTATAAGGCAACAGGGTTCTTTTGATAGTCTTTTGCGATAAAAGACCTGCCCAATTCTATAGATTTTTCAAGTACAGGATAAAATTCCTTGTCAATTTTAAATAAACAATTGGTATAAAATCCTTTAACCCCATAAGTTTGGACAATTTCCTGTCCATTACCCAACCTGTAGGCACCAACTATATTCCCTTTTTCATTATCCCAGATGAATAAATGATGATAATACAAGTCATATTCATCCAAATCAATTTTGCGGTTGGTCCCTTCGCCCACATTTCTGAATGTAAGTTCCCTGAGTCGCCCAATTTCGAGAATTATTTTAGGAATATCCTGTATTTCCGTGCAGTAAACCGAATAATGAGCATAATCAAATAAATGGTCCCTCACGGCCAGATTTTTTATCTCTCCGGAAATCACTATTTTATCAATTGCATTGATAATGGGTTTGGGCTTGGGAAGGATTTTAAAAGAATTTTTATAGAAACTGTCTACACTAATATTGGTACCCAGGGCATAAGTCCTGGCTCTTAAAAACCGTCCGTATTTTGAGATATTGTCAAACTTCCTTTGATCTTTAAGAGAAACGGGTTTACCAATCCGAACCACGATTTGCTCATTTTTTTTATTAAAAAGTTCAGAAGGAATCTTGGCCGTCCGGAGCAGGGGATGTACAATCCCCAATAAATAAAACAGTTTGCTGTTTTTCCCCGAGAAATAGACCGGGATAACCGGGACTTCCGCTTTTTTAATAAAACGGATTACAGAACTTATCCATTTCCGGTCAGAAATTTGATTGGTTTCCGGTTGAAAGGAAGAGACCTCTCCTGCAGGGAATATAGCCAAACATTTATCTTCACGCAGGTGCGACAAGGCCTTTCTCAGACCGGGAACACTTGATTTCAGATCTTTTTGATTTTCAAAAGGGTTGACATCCAAAACCGAATCCCCGATTGGTTCCAGTTTTTTAAACAAAAAATTGCCTAATATCTTGAAATCCGGACGTACCCTGGAAATCTCTTCCAGAAGGATCATCCCTTCCAAACCACCAAGAGGATGATTAGCAACAATAATAAAAGCTCCTTTCCCCGGAATATTTTTCAATTCCTGAGGATCGATCTCATATTTGATTTTCAATTCTTTTAAAACCAGATGTATAAATTCCTTTCCACTTTTATGCTGATATTTTGAATATAATTTATTTACCTTGTTAAAACTTAGTAAAACCATTAATAATCTGGCAGTTATATCGCCACCAAGTTTGTTAAGTTTTTTTATCTTCAACAAATCGCGCACACTGATCAAAGCCATATTTAAGTCATTTTAATAATTTATTGCCAAAAACACTAAGCCAAATAGCAGAATTCACGGCATTCATATTGTCTGAAATAAATGTTATTTTTGTATTTTATAATTTCTTATTCATTTCAATATTTTCAACCATGCTGATAAAAAACCATTACCGGACCATTATCATTTCTGACGTACATTTAGGAACCAAGGATTCCAAGGCCAAAGAAGTCGTGCGTTTCCTCAAAGCCAACACCTGCGATAAGCTGATTATGAACGGCGACATCATTGATGGCTGGAGGCTTAAA